>CAXBAC010000341.1:0-2495 GCA_963973485.1 uncultured Polaribacter sp.
AAAAATGAAAGTAATCCATTCATGGCAAAAAGAACAAAGTAATCCCAATTAATTTGTGATGCATTACCTTCCTTAATAATAGAAAAGGCAAAATAAGTTATCATATAAATTCCTGTAATTTGTGCTACTGAAATAAATAAATTTGCCCTCTTATATAATTCTGAAACAGTTAAAATTGTAACTATTCCTGCAATTATGTGCAAGTAAATAAACTCGAAACTATTTGGTACAATATAACCCAATAGTAAAACAGTTAGTACATGTGTAAAAAGCCCTAATCGTGCATCAAAAAAAGCTTTAATTATAATTGGCAAAATACTTAAAGGGACTACATATAAATAATCTGAATTATATTTAATCACCAGAGTTTGAATAAAAATAATCGCAAATACATTAAAAAAGATAAAAGTTACTTTATTATTATTCTCAAAAGTATCAACTCTGTATTTATGAAGAAAAAGTAACAACATCAATAGCGCTAAAGAAACAAGGATTGTATACCCAAAAACAATCCAATTGTAATTTGAATCTGTCCAAATTTTAGATTCAGATTCGCTTTTTAATGAATTTAATATGGCTAATTTTCGGCCTTCAACAATATCACCTTTTAAAATAATTAACTCTCCTGCTGTTACTTTACCTTTAGTATAAGAAATACGGTTGATATCATTTTCGATAATTTTTTCTGTTAGCTCTTTATTGTAGGAAATGTTTGGTTTTATTGCACTCGCTAAAATATTTAGCAATAATTTTTGATTGTAATTATAAGGTTCGTCACCGATATTACTGTTAATTATATAAAGTACATCTTTTGAGGTTAGAAAACTTTTAAACAGAACGTCTTCTACTTCATTATCTTTTTTAAGTGCTACAATTTCATTTTTATCAGAAACCCTATCTTCACTAATTTCTTCTAAAAAACCAGCTTTATAAACCTTATCAATAATTTGTTTACCTGTTGATTTTAAGGTTTTAATATCATTTGAAGTTAAAGAATCATTTGTTTTTAAACTCCCTATTCTACTTGTAAATGTTTCATTTACCTGAGCTACAATATTTTTATCATACTTAAAATATAGTTTAGCATTAACCTCTATTTGTTTTTTTTCGACGGCAATTTCTTCATCGGTTTTTTGAATGGCAAAATCAAAAGTTGCATATAAATTATCATATTTCCACAACTGCCCATTATTAAAATCATATTTAAATTGCCCTCCTTTTGGAAAAAGATATACAATAGCAACAGTGGTTATCAAAAAAAGAATAACCTTATAAATTATGGTGTTGTTTCTATATATTTTATTTATGAAATTGCTCATATAAATTAATGTTCTTACAACAAACTTAATGTAAAAAAATGAAGGTTAAAAATTAAGGTTTCTTTTTGATATAAAATGGTTATTTTCGCAATAGAAATAGAAGAACTAAAAAGTAAAAACATATTATATGAAAGATGTTGTAATTGTATCTGTTGCAAGAACTCCTATTGGGAGTTTTATGGGGAGTTTATCTTCAATACCAGCAACAAATTTAGGAGCTATTGCCATAAAAGGCGCTTTAGAAAAAATTGATTTAAACCCAAGCTTAGTACAAGAAGTTTTTATGGGAAATGTAGTTTCTGCAGGTCTTGGACAAGCACCTGCAAGACAAGCTGCTATACACGCAGGAATTCCTGATTCTGTGCCATGTACAACAGTTAACAAAGTTTGTGCTTCTGGTATGAAATCTATTATGTTAGCTGCACAAACTATTGCTTTAGGTGATGCTGATATTGTAGTTGCTGGTGGTATGGAAAACATGAGTTCAATTCCTCATTATCAACACGCAAGAAAAGGTTCTAAATTTGGACCAATTACTATGGAAGATGGTATGCAAAAAGATGGCTTAGTTGATGCTTATGGTAAAGTGGCTATGGGTGTTTGTGCTGATGAATGTGCTACTGAATACGAGTTTTCTAGAGAAGATCAAGATGCATTTGCAGTACAATCTTATAAAAGATCTGCTACAGCATGGAGTGAAGGTAAATTTGATGATGAAATTGTACCTGTTTCAATTCCACAAAGAAGAGGAGAGCCTATTATATTTTCTGAAGATGAAGAGTATAAGAATGTTAAAATGGAAAAAATTCCTGCTTTAAGAGCTGCTTTTACAAAAGAAGGTACTGTTACTGCTGCAAACGCATCAACAATAAATGATGGTGGAGCTGCATTAGTATTAATGTCGTTAGAAAAGGCAAAGGAATTAAACCTAACCCCTTTAGCTAAAATTAAAAGTTATGCAGATGCTGCACACGAACCAAAATGGTTTACAACTGCACCTGCAAAAGCGTTACCAAAAGCATTAGCAAAAGCAAATATTTCTATAGACGATGTAGATTATTTTGAATTAAATGAAGCTTTTTCTGTAGTTGGTTTAGCAAACATGAAAATCCTAGGTATTAATGATAAAAACACCAACGTAAATGGGGGTGCTATTTCTTTAGGACATCCATTAGG
>CAXBAC010000342.1:0-2479 GCA_963973485.1 uncultured Polaribacter sp.
GAAAGAAACACATTGTGTACAGTTGAGTTAAGTCAGCAACTTATTTTAGACCAAGCTTCTTATAGTTTAGGAAAGTTAACCAAATCTTTAGGCATACCAATTTCAGATAGACACAGAGCTACTGGAGATGCTTTGGCTACAGTAAAGTTATTTAAACTTTTATTAAATAAAGACACTAAAAAGTCTATCATTCAAAACTCTATTAAATATTTTGATAAACGTTTTGAAAAAGAAAAATTAAAAAATTTAATAGAAGAAATTCCAGCAACTTTAGGTGTTTTTTATGTGCATGATGCCAATGGAAAAGTCATTTATATAGGTAAAGGGAAAAATATAAAATCAGAAATAAACAGACTTTTTATAAAAACCTCTAAAAGAGCTCTAAAAGTACAAGATAGAGCTACTTCTGTTTCTTATGATATAACTGGAAACGAATTATTTACTCGATTAAAATATTATTTAGAATTAAGTGATTTAACTCCTAAATTTAACTTTAAAAAGAAGTTTAAACTTAATTTAGAAAACTTTAATAATGATCATTTTATTATTATTGATAAAGGAAGAGAAATTGAAGAACATGCTGTAATTTTAATAGAAAATAATGATGTTATTAGTTATGGCTATACCAATTTGGCATTTCAGGAAAATAATTTAGATATTTTAAAATCTGTGTTAACTACAATTACAGAAAAAGATATCGCTAAAACCATAATAAAAAACTACTTGAACAGAAATAAAGTTCAAAAAATTATTAGACTTTAAATAATTTCGAAATTATTTATAAAAAATATATCAAAATAATTTTCTACTAATTAAACATATTTAATTTTTTATGCTATTTTAGCCTTGAGCAATATAATATGAATTTAGAGCATTTAATATTACAATTTCAGAAAAAAGATGCGAAAGCATACGAAAAGCTATATACAATGTACTGTGATAGTATTTCTGGCGTAGTAAATAATATTGTAAAAAACGATGACGTTGCTCAAGAAATAACACAAGATGTTTTTATAAAAGCTTGGCATAAAGCAGATACTTATTCTTCAAAAAAAGGACGTTTTTTCACGTGGTTACTCAATATTGCAAGAAATGCTGCTATAGATTATACCCGTTCTAAAAAATTTAAACAGTCTAAGCAAAACCTTAACTCAGATTTTTTCGTAGATATATTAGAAAGCAGTTCTAGTTTAGATAGTTCAACAAATACAATAGGTTTAAAAGAGTTTGTAACCAAATTAGGTGAAACTTGTAAATCTGTAATTGAACTACTTTACTTTAAAGGCTTTACTCAAAAAGAAGCATCAGAGGAATTAAGAATGCCTCTGGGAACAGTAAAAACAAGAAATAGAACTTGCATTGGCGAATTACGAACAATGTTAGGCGTATAAATTAATGAATAGTAAAGACTACATATCATCTGGAATTTTGGAACTTTATGTTGCAGGTTCACTTTCTGAAAAAGAAAATCAGGAAGCATATGAGGCTATGCAAAAATATCCTGAAGTTTTAGCAGAAGTACAATCTATTGAAAATGCTATTGTACAATTAACAGCATTCGCTAAAAAAGATTCGAAATATTCATTTAATGATATTAAAAATCATTTAGATACTAATGAAACTAAAGTAATTCCAATTTCTAAACCAAAAACAAACTGGTTACAATATTCTGGATGGGCAGCAACCTTACTAATAGGGAGTGTATTAATTTGGTCTATTTCTCAAACCAATCAATTAAAAGAACAAGTTGCATCAGAAAAACAACAATTAGAAGCACAAATAGATAGTGCATCAACTAATTTAGCAGCTGCAGAAAAATTAATTGAAGTGTTTAGAGATAAAGATATTATTTCTGTGCCATTAGCAGGACAAACAGTTTCACCAAATTCATATGCTAAAGTTTATTGGGATAAGAAAACGAATTCTATTTATTTAGATGCCAAAGGTTTACCTGAACCTCCTAAAGGTAAAGTTTACCAAGTTTGGTCTTTAAAATTAAGCCCTTTAACACCTACAAGTTTAGGTACTTTAGATTCTTTTACTGCTGATGCTAATAAAATATTTACAATTACTAATGCAAACGAATCTGAAGCATTTGGTATTACATTAGAGCCTTCAGGAGGTAGCTTATCTCCTACTCTAGAACAACTGTATACATTAGGAGCAGTATCATCTTAATTTCAAAATTTTCTTAATAACTACACAAAACATTTATTTGTGCTATTTTTGCATTATCTATTTCTAAAATAAGTGATGATAAAGAACGTACCCTATTTTTCTCTATTCGTTGTAATTCTATTGTTTTGTACTTGCTCAAGCAGTAATTCTGGTGACTTTGATGATGATGGTTGCCTATTCTCATCTTGTACTAAAAATGCTACATTAATTGATTGTGAATGTGAATGCAAAGAAGGATATTTTGGCATTAATTGTGATGTTTTCAATAAATCATTTGTTCAAACATACTTAGATGATGGAG
>CAXBAC010000343.1:0-2479 GCA_963973485.1 uncultured Polaribacter sp.
TGGAATGGTCCATTAGGTGTTTTTGAAATGGAGTCTTTTGCAAAAGGAACTATTGCACTTGGGCACTCTATTGATAAAGCTACACAAAATGGAGCATTTTCTTTAGTTGGTGGTGGAGATTCTGTTGCTGCTGTAAAACAATTTGGTTTTGCAGATAAAGTAAGCTATGTTTCTACAGGAGGTGGAGCCATGTTAGAAATGCTAGAAGGAAAATCTTTACCAGGTATAGAAGCTATTTTAAAATAGTTTTTAACTAAATTAAAGTTCAAAAAGCTGAAAATATAAACCTATATTTTCAGCTTTTTTGTAATTATAATAGCATCATTTGTTACAAATGGCATTGGCATCATTTCTATTGTTCTTGGTTTTAAATTAAAATTTTGATTGGTTAGTAAATCATAAGAAATTTCATTTAGAATAAAATTCAACTTTTCTTCTTTATCAACTGTAAAAGATAACTTTACTGCTTCATCTGTTTTTGCCATATGATAAATTAAAAAAGTGCCTTTTTGTTTGGTGTAGTTTTTACCTTTTAGCACCAAAGCATCATTAACTTTAAATTGCTGGAAAGTAGCTTTACTTTTGGTAATAAACTCTAATTTATTCACTTTTCTACTTGGTGTAATAGTTAAGTCTAAAAATCGTTTATCTCCAATAATTGTATCTATATCTATAGTAATTTCTGAAGATTGTATGTTTTTAAAATCGGTTTTTTTATGATACGTAAATCGTGTGTTATACTTGCTTTTAGTTTCTGCATTTTCTATACTGCCTTTTATTGCATTATCATCAAAAACTTGTTTTGTATACTCATCTAAAGTGTTATTGTAAGTTCCAAAATACGCGGTTTCATTATCGGAATTCTGAATGTAAACAATACTATTTGGTTTTTTATTTTCTATAGAAAATCCGCTATTATAGGTCGCAAGTCCAAAAAAGAATAACAAAGCAAAACCACTAATTTTTAACAACCAATTGTTTTTCTTTTGATGAAATGTTAACACCATCAACCCAAAAACAAGCACTATAAAAATAGCACTTACAAACAGCATTTTTAAGCCTAAACCAACAGGAAACATTTTTACTAAAGGTGCAAAAATATATAATGTTGGAATTGATAAAATAGTAACTAAAATTCGCTTAGTAGATATTTCTAAGTTTAGAAAAATGGATATGGCTAGAATTAATAAAGCAGAAAAAACAGGTATTATAAAAAAGCCTGCACCTTTTAAATATATTGTAATTGCAACATTAATTATCAACCAAATAAAAACTGGAGCAATTAACAAATCTGTAATTTTTTCTTGTTTAGAGAAATACTGATATACTTTAAGTAATATAAATAAATTCAAAAATACAAATGCTGCAATATAAGAGTAGCCATTGTAAGTAAAACCATGCAGCATGTCTGCATAAGCTGGGTGAATAATCAATAAAAACTTCCATCCATAAAAAGAAAATCCTACACATAAAACCATGGAAAGTAAAAACGGTAAAAAGCTTTTTAAAATTCCTTTTCCTGTTAACCTGTTTAATGCCAGACCAAAAAACACAATAACAAGAAATAAAATAATAGCTACAATTAAAAGCGGAGTAACCCAAGAAAAAGGATAGCTAATCATTTTAATAAAAGGAAAATTGGCGTACACAAAGTCTACATCAGAAGTAAAATTTTCCAAGTCTGAATACGCAAAATAGTTTAACGTGGTCATTAAATAATCTGCTTGATGCAAAAGCGTTTCTCTGTCTAATCTTTCATAAGAATCTTGTGCTGTATGATAATCGAAATGATCATCTATAAACGCAAAATTGAATCCGCTTATATTGGCATCTTGTCTAAAAACAGTTAAATCTGTATCATTAGGCAATTTTTTATAAATGCTATACATTAAAGAGTTTGCAACAGGGTATTTTGGTTTTGCATTTAAAAACTCGGTTAATAACTTGCTGTTTTTACCATTCGTTTCCATTAGCATATAACTTGGTCCTCCACTTCCTCTCGCTTCAAAATTTAACACCAAACCAACATCTTTTGCCCATTTATGTTCATCTACAAAAGCTTGAGCTCCAAGTAAACCTAATTCTTCAGCATCAGAAATAAGAATAATAATATCATTTTTTGGCTGCTGCTTTGTTGCTAAAAAAGCTCTAATACCTTCTAAAATTGTTACTACTCCAGAACCTGCATCACTTGCACCTAAAGAGGAATGTGGGTTAGCATCATAATGTGTTAAAAGCATCAATGCTTTGCCTTGTTGAGTACCTTTTATTCTAACTAATATATTCTCTGCAGTAGTGCCAGCAATCCATTTTTTATTTATTGCAGTTTGGGTTTGTACTTCTGTTTCTAAACCTAATTTTTCAAATTCTGAAACAATATAATCTTGTACTTTTTTATGTTCTTGAGAACCTACAAAGTGTGTGTTTTGTGTAATTTTTTGTAAATGATTTAAAGCGTTTTGTAAAGAAAAATCTGTAT
>CAXBAC010000344.1:0-2464 GCA_963973485.1 uncultured Polaribacter sp.
AA
The DNA here is from genome assembly GCA_963973485.1 of uncultured Polaribacter sp. Lineage (GTDB taxonomy): Bacteria > Bacteroidota > Bacteroidia > Flavobacteriales > Flavobacteriaceae > Polaribacter. Next base: position 3 of record CAXBAC010000344.1, read on the forward strand.
ATGGTAGTGTTACTGCAGGTAACTCATCACAAATGAGTGATGGTGCTGCTTTTGCCATGATTATGAGCGAAGACATGGTTAAAGAACTAAATCTAGAACCAATTGCAAGAATGGTAAGTTATGCTGCTGCAGGTGTGCCTCCAAGAATTATGGGTATTGGTCCTGTTGCTGCAATTCCGAAAGCATTAAAACAAGCAGGCTTAAATCAAAATGATATAGGACTTATTGAATTGAATGAAGCTTTTGCTTCTCAATCTCTAGCTGTAATTCGTGAATTAGGCTTAGATAAAGACATCATTAATGTAAATGGTGGTGCAATTGCTTTAGGTCATCCATTAGGTTGTACAGGTGCTAAATTATCTGTTCAATTATTTGATGAAATGCGTAAAAGAGAAATGAATAACAAATACGGAATGGTAACCATGTGCGTTGGAACTGGACAAGGTGCTGCTGGTATTTTTGAATTTTTAAATTAAACTCCTAAAAAAATAATATTATGGAAACAACAAATAAAGAAATTTTAAGAGGAGGGCAATTCCTTGTAAAAGAATCAAAGTGCGAAGATGTTTTTACTCCAGAAGATTTTTCTGAAGAGCAAGTAATGATGAAAGAAGCTGTAAAAGAATTTACAGATAGAGAAATTGTAGCTCACAGAGATCGTTTTGAAGCTAAAGATTATGCTTTAACAGAAGAAGTAATGAAAAAAGCTGGAGAACTAGGCTTTTTAGGTGTAGCTGTTCCTGAAGAATATGGAGGAATGGGCATGGGCTTTGTATCTACAATGATTACTTGTGAATATATTTCTAGTGGAAATGGTTCTTTAAGTACAGCTTTTGGTGCACATACAGGAATTGGAACTATGCCAATTACTTTATATGGTACAGAAGAGCAAAAACAAAAATATGTACCAAAATTAGCCACTGGGGAGTGGATGGGTGCATACTGTTTAACTGAACCAGGTGCTGGTTCTGATGCAAACTCTGGTAAAACTACTGCTGAATTATCAGAAGATGGTAAATCATACAAGATTAATGGACAAAAAATGTGGATTTCAAATGCAGGTTTCTGTAATTTGATGATTGTTTTTGCACGTATTGAAGATGATAAAAACATTACAGGATTTATTGTGGAATATGATGCAGCAAATCCAAATGGAATTACACTAGGTGAAGAAGAACACAAATTAGGTATTAGAGCAAGTTCTACAAGACAAGTATTTTTTAACGACACTGTTGTACCAGCAGAAAATATGTTATCTGTTAGAGGTGGTGGATTCAAGATTGCTGTAAATGCATTAAACGTTGGTCGTATTAAATTGGCTGCAGCTTGTATTGATTCTCAGAGAAGAGTGTTAACTACTGCCTTACAATATGCTAACGAAAGAAAACAGTTTAAAACTCCTATTGCAGACTTTGGCGCTATTAAAGCAAAATTAGCAGAAATGGCTACTAACTGTTACGCAGGTGAATCTGCTAGTTACAGAGCTGCTAAAGATATTGAGGATAGAATTAACATGAGAATGGCTGCAGGTAACTCTCATCAAGAAGCAGAATTAAAAGGTGTAGAAGAATATGCAATTGAGTGCTCTATCTTAAAAGTAACTGTATCTGAAGATGTACAAGCTTGTGCAGATGAAGGTATCCAAATTTTTGGGGGAATGGGATTCTCTGAAGAAACACCTATGGAAGCTGCATGGAGAGATGCGAGAATTGCTCGTATTTACGAAGGTACAAACGAAATTAACAGAATGCTTTCAGTAGGTATGTTAATTAAAAAAGCAATGAAAGGTCATGTAGATTTATTAGGCCCTGCAACTGCAGTTGCTGATGAATTAATGGGAATACCATCTTTTGATACTCCAGATTATTCTGAATTATTTGCTGAAGAAAAAGAAATGATTGCTAAACTTAAGAAAGTATTTTTAATGGTAGCAGGTGCTGCAATTCAAAAATACGGGCCAGATTTAGAACAACATCAACAGTTATTATTGGCTGCTGCTGAAATTTTAAATGAAGTATATATGGCAGAATCTACTTTATTGCGTGCAGAGAAAAATGCAAAACGTTTTGGAGAAGATGCGCAAAAAGGTCAAATAGCCATGGCTAAATTATACCTATACAATGCTGTAGAAATTGTTGCTAAAAATGGTAGAGAAGGTATCATATCTTTTGCAGAAGGTGATGAGCAACGTATGCTATTAATGGGTTTAAAGCGCTTTACTAAATACGCAAACTACCCTAATGTGGTTGCTTTACGAAATGAAATAGCTGAAATTATGAAGGCTGAAAACAAGTATTGCTTCTAAAATTTATTGTTTATTGTAAAAAGACCATTTTAATTAATGGTCTTTTATTATATTTGAAAATTAATTCCCCCCTTTTTTATACTTTAAATACTAAGGATGAGAACAAAATTACTTTGTGTTGTAACTGTTTTTTTAATGCTTTTTAGTTGCAGCGAAC
>CAXBAC010000345.1:0-2463 GCA_963973485.1 uncultured Polaribacter sp.
AGACAAAGTAGGTGTTATTGGTTTAGGTGGTTTAGGGCACATGGGTATTAAGTTTGCGAGTAGCATGGGTGCTGAAACTTATATGATTACAACCTCTAAAGAAAAAGCAGATGATGCCAAAAGATTAGGTGCAGATGCTGTAATTATTTCTAAAAATAAAGAAGAGATGAAACAGCATATGAGCAGTTTCGACTTTTTATTAAACACGGTTCCTGTAAAACACAATATTAATCCGTATTTACAACTCTTAAAAAGAGATTCAACTATGGTAATGGTTGGGGCAATAGAACCTTTAGAACCCATGAATGGTGCAAACTTAATAATGGGAAGAAAAAGAGTGGCTGGTTCATTAATTGGCGGTATTAAGGAAACTCAAGAAATGTTAGATTTTTGTGGAAAGCACAATATTGTATCTGATGTAGAAATGATTGATATGCAAGATATCAACAATGCTTTTGAAAGAGTGATACATAGTGATGTAAAATATCGATTTGTAATAGATATGCAGAGCTTAAAATAAACACAGGTTCATATAGAATAAATAGTTTCATTTAAAAACAAAAACAATGTTGAGGAAAATTTTTTACAGCTTCGGATTTATTGCCATCTTATTAACTTTATTGCCACTAGTAGCAGTAGATTACTGGTGGATTCGTGTTTTCGATTTTCCTCACACGCAACTAACCATTCTAACATTCATATCAATTCTAACATTTTTAATTCGGTTTGATAGAAAAAGCAAAAAGGATTATTTTTTCTTGACCATTTTAATTGTTTGTTGTGGGTTTCAATTTTATAAAATTCATACCTATACGTTTGTAAAACCAATAGAACTTAGTGATAGTAGTGAAAATGTAAAAACTGATTTAAAGCTATATTCTTGCAATGTTTTTCAAAAAAATGAAGACAAAAGCTTAGTGATAACAGATATTGAATCTCTTCAACCAGATGTGGTATTATTAACAGAGGTAAATTCAAGTTGGGCTAATGCTTTAGAGCATTCATTTTTACATTCGTATTCGTTTAAGGAAATTGTACCTTTAGAAAATACCTATGGAATTGCTTTGTATTCAAATTTAGATTTAATAGATATTGAAACAAGGTTTGTTGTAAGCGATAGTATACCTTCAATTCATGGAAAAATCAAATTAAAGAATGGAACTTTGGTACAGTTTCATGCAATTCATCCAACACCTCCAGTTCCTCAAGAAAATGATATGTCAACTAACAGAGATGCAGAGATGATGATTACTGCAAAAATGAGTAACGAACGTAAATTGCCAACGATTGTTTTTGGAGATTTTAATGACGTTCCTTGGTCTGAAACTACTGAGTTATTTAAAACAGTTAGCCGTCTTTTAGATCCTAGAATTGGTAGAGGACTATACAATTCTTATGATGCAAACAGCGTGATTTTAAAGTGGCCTTTAGACCATATGTTTATTTCAGAAGAGTTTCGTTTAAAAAGATTTGAAACTAGAAATGATGTAAACTCAGATCATTACCCAATGTATGCTGAATTTAGTTTTGAACCAAATTTAGCTGAAAATCAAAAACCCAAAAAACCTAGTAAAGAGGATTTAGAGCGTATGGAAAATCAAATTAAAGAATTCAAAGAAAAAAATTAATTTACAAAGGCTTCCCAGTCTGCAAATTTATCTTCTTTCATTACACGCTCCATTTTAACCTGGCCACCTTTTTTCTTGTTTTGATCGCTCCAAGCGTAAAATTTATCCACAGGTATAATGTTAACCTTAACACCTTTTAGTGCCTTGCTTCTGGCCACTTTGTAATTTTTATTTGCAGATTTTAGAAAAGCATCTAAAGTATCTGCTACTTCTTTTTCGTCTTTATTTAAATCGGTTCCTAAATACCAAGAATGGTAAAACTCTCCATCTTCAAAACGCTTTGCACAAATGGTATATTCAGATATTTTAGTAGAAAACTTTTCTTCTAAATGTTGCATGGCATCGTCCATTTTATTTACAGACAATTGAGAACCTACAGTGTTTAAAAAGAATTTAGTTCGTCCAGTAATTTTTATTTCTGCTTTTTCAATATCCGTAAACGCAATAGTATCACCAATTAAATAACGCCAAGCACCACTAACTGTAGAAATGATAAGAATGTAATCTTGGTTGAGCTCTACCTCTTTTAAAGAGATTGCAGGTGCATCGTCTTTTAGAGAACCATCTTCCTTAATATAATCAGGATTCATAGGTACAAACTCAAAATAAATACCATTGTCTGTGTTTAATTGCATGGCATCAGTTTCTGGTCTTGTTTGTGTAGCAATATATCCTTCTGAAGCCAAATAGGTATCTATAACTGTAACTGGTTTTCCTAAAAGCGCATTAAAACTTTTTTCATAAGGACTAAAAGCTACGCCTCCAGAAGTATACACTTGTAAGTTTGGCCAAATTTCATGAATGTTATTCAGGTTATGATATTCGATTACTTTTT
>CAXBAC010000346.1:0-2444 GCA_963973485.1 uncultured Polaribacter sp.
TGAAAACTATATTTTTAAGAATACTATTATTTGTTACAATACTATTTTCATGTACTTCTGAAACAGATGACATGTCAAGTGAAAACCCATCAAATATTACAAATACATCAGTAAATAGACAAGCTACAGGATCATCAGCAAATGATTTGTTAGCAAATGGTAGTTTTACAAAAATAGTTTTCGAAATTGGGTATATACAAGGGTTTAAACCTACAGATGCTGCTTTAGCAAATTTTAAAAATTTTATAAATAATAGAGTAAATAAATCTCAAGGAGTAGAATTTATCACTAAAGAAATTCCTTCAACAAATAAAGAAGTGTACACTTTAACAGAGGTTGTAGACATCGAAAAACAACACAGAACTCTATATAATTCTGATGCAACTTTAGCAGTTTGGGTGTTGTTTGTAGATGGTAAATCATCTAATGATACAAACTCTGGAGCAGTTTTAGGTGCTGCATATTGGAACACTTCATTTGTAATTTATGAAGAAACAATACATGGTTTGAGTGATAGTGCTTTTGAGCCAGATAGAAGTACGTTAGAAACAGCAGTTATTAATCATGAGTTTGGTCATTTGTTGGGCTTAACTAATTTAGGAACAAACTTACAAAGCGATCATGAAGATCCAGATCATCCTAAACATTGTAATGTAGAAGATTGTTTAATGTTTTGGGCTGCAGAAACCAGTCAAGGAATTGGTAACATGCTTTCTGGTGGACAAGCACCTACTTTAGATGCACAATGTTTGGCAGATTTAAGAGCAAATGGAGGTAAGTAATAATTAAAAACAAATACAATGAAAAGAATATATATAACAATTGCTTTAATGGTTTTAGGAATATTTTCAATTAAAGCACAAGAGCTTAAAAATAGAGCAACAGCTGGTATAAAAGGAGGATACAATTTATCTTCTGTAAGTTTTGATGGTTCTTCAGAAACCGAAAAATTACATGGATTTCACATTGGTTTTTATGGTGAATCTTTTATAGGCAACCATTTTTCTGTACAACCAGAAATTTTATATTCACAACAAGGGTATAAAATAGTGGATGACAATGGTACTTTTACACAAAAGTTAGAGTATATTAATGTACCTGTAATGTTTAAATTATATCCTGTAAACAGTTTTTTTCTAGAAGCAGGTCCACAAATTGGTTTTTCAATTTCACATAAAGAAACTTTTGATGCTGGTTTTGCTTTGTATGATACTTCGCAAGAATTTGAACCAAGTAATTTTGATTGGGGTGTAAATTTTGGTGCAGGTTTTAAAAGTGATGCAGGAATTAGCTTAGGAGCTAGATATCATATAGGACAAAGTGATATTTACGATGAAGACAAACCAAAAAATAGGGTTTGGCACATTTATTTAGGGTTCGATTTTTAATAGTAAATCATAAAAAAGAGAAGTAGTTTTACTTCTCTTTTTTATTGAAAGATTGTACCTTCTTTACTTCACCAACCTCTAAACCTTTTAACTTTATATCACCAATTCTTACACGAACCAAACGTAAAGTAGGGAAACCAACAGCAGCTGTCATTTTACGAACTTGTCTAAACTTTCCTTCACGTATGCAAACAGAAACCCAACTTGTAGGGCCATGTCTATCGTCTCTAATTTTCTGACTTCTTAATGGAAATTCAGGATCATCAATACTACAAGCTTTACCTGGTTTTGTCATGTATTTTTTGCCTTCAAAACCAATTTCTACGCCATTTTTTAATTGATCTATTGCTTCTTGAGTAATCAAACCATCAACTTGAACATAGTATTCTTTTTCGTATGTATTACTTCTTATTTCTTGTGATACTTTTCCATCTGTTGTTAAAAAAAGTAATCCTTCAGAAGCAAAATCTAAACGTCCAATAGCCATTGTTCCATCAGGAAAATTATATAGTTCTCCCAACATTTTTTTCTTTCTTTTGGTTTGATTAGTTATAAGCTGAGATAAGTAACCATAAGGTTTATGTAATATAAAATGATGGTGCTGTTTATCCATTTTATAGCACTTTTATTTGAAAACGAAACGTTTCTTTACCAGTAGAAATACGCATATTTTCTTCAGAAAAATTTTGATCTGTATAAGAAGTATATTGTGTAATTGGCTCTATGCATAACATGTTATCCACCTGTGTCCACAGCATAAAATTATCGAATCCTTTTGTGGTTATTTCTAAATTATTTCTATCAATATTATTTAAGATAATCTTGTTTGTATTTAAAACAGGAAATGCATTGTGCCCTACTTCATAAATATTTGCTAGAGTAATGTTTTTATGATTTGCGATTAAAGTTTCTTTACCAGTATCAGACAACATAAAAGCAGGATGATAGCCCAACATATAAGGCATTCCTTCTGGAGATGTAAGAATAAAATTGATGGTTAAAATACCTTTTTGTAAAGAAAAATGTTTTTCGAAAGTAAAGTCAAAAGGCCAATGT
>CAXBAC010000347.1:0-2426 GCA_963973485.1 uncultured Polaribacter sp.
CAAAAACTTGATCTGAAGGTTTTAAAACAACTCTTTTATCTGCATTCGCACCAGTTAAAGACATGTTGCTTTCAAACTGTACATGATAAGACATATGACCAGTTTCTGGCTTTCTACCAGCAACATAACTTTTCTCAAAACCACCATGAAAATCAGCTAAAAAATCTGCTCCAAAAGAAACAATTGTTTTGGCTTTATTTAAATGATAATTTGGCAAAGCACGTTTTCCATACATAGCCATCATTGCTTCAGTTGCTCCAGATTCTGAAACAGCGTCGTAAACTACATGCTTAATGTTTGGATATGCAGTTGTAAATTCTGATATAATTTTATCAGTTGATGGACTTGCTAAAGTTCCTGTTAATAATACAACTGACTTATTTTGGTTGCTTAAACTTAAAAGTTTTGCACCAATTTCTTGATCTGCATCAGCCCAAGAAATAACTTCTCCAGCTTTTGTAGGTTCTTTTAATCTTAATTTTTCATCGTATAAAGATAAAATGGCTGCCTGCACTCTTGCAGTTGTTGTTCCATTTGCATCTTTATTTGGCATTATTTGTATTGGACGTCCTTCTCTTGTTTTTACTAAAACATTAGCAAAGTCATAACCATCTGCCATAGAAGTTGCATACCAATCTGCAACACCAGCAATAATATCGTTTGGTTTAACAACATAAGGAATAGACTTTCTAACAGGACCCTCACAAGCTGCTAATGAAGCAGCAGCTGTTGTAAAACCAACATACTTTAAGAAATCTCTACGCGAAGTAGAACTATTTTCTAATGTTTGTTTATCACCTAAAAACTTATCTGTAGGAATTTCTTCTACGAACTCATTTTTACTTAACGTTTCAACAATAGAACTATCTGTTAGTTCCTCAACACTTTTCCAGTATTTTTTGTTTGAAGCCATTTACTTTTTGTTATTAGTTTTAGTTTTTATCATTGTAAAATTACAGATAAAAACTATCTTTTTTTTATTAATAGTGACACTTACCACACTCTAAACCACCAAGCTGAGCAATTGTTACTTTCTCAACATCGTACTTTTTAGCCAATTCTTTATGAATTTTATCATAATACTCAGTGCCTTTTAAATCTACATTTGTTTCTCTGTGACAGTTAATACACCAACCCATAGTTAATGGAGAGAATTGACGCATCTCATCATACTCCTCTACAGGACCATGACATTTTTGACACTTAATACCTCCTACAGTAACGTGTTGTGAATGATTAAAGTAAGCAAAATCTGGTAGATTATGAATTCTAACCCATTTTATTGGCTTAGTATTACCAGTATATTCTAACGCATCTGGATCCCATCCTGCTGCATCATATACTTTAGCTATTTCTTTATCTAACTCTGCTTTACCATATGTCATTCCATCCCACTCTACAACAGTTCCCTCAGCAACTTCTGCGATATTTTTGTGACAGTTCATACAAACATTTACAGAAGGAATTCCTGAATGCTTGCTATGTTTAGCTGATGAATGACAATATTGACATTCAATCTTATTTTCACCTGAATGAATTTTATGAGAGAATGCTATTGGCTGTAAAGGCATATAACCCTCATTCACACCAACCTTAAACAAAGTTCCAAAAACAATATACGCACCCATTAATAGCACAAAAATTGTTGTTAATACATGTAAAAACGTATTTGCTTTAACACCTTCCCAAAGCTCATGTAAATCTCTTTTTAGATTAGATTTTTTTCCAGAACCTTTATTACCTTTTAACTCGTTAACTTGTTTTAGTAAATTTGCTATCATTAAGAAAGCAACAATTATAGCACCAGCTAAGAAATAGATAATCCATTTTGGAGCATCGCCCCCACCTCCTTGAGTTGCATCAACAACAGCCTCACCTGCAACAGGAGCCTTCACAGGGTCACCAACTGTAGTATAATAAAGAATATCATTGATTTGAGCATCACTTAACTGAGGAAATGCAGTCATTGGAGAACCATTATACTCTTCATAAATAGCAATAGCATCTCTATCTCCAGAAGCTCTTAACTCTGCGTTGTTTTTAATCCAAGCAACTAACCACTCGTTTTCTCTACGCTCTTCTACACCTCCTAAAGCTGGCCCTACTAATTTTCTATCTAGCTTATGACAAGAAGCACAAAGTTGTTTAAATAACTTCCTACCTTCTGCCTGACGCGCAGCATCCACTTCTTGCGAATAAGATGATAAACTAATTGAAAAAAACAGAATGATTGTAAAACTCTTAAGAAGTACTCTGATTATTTTACTGTGTAACGATACACTTTTCATATTTACAAACTATTTTTAATATCTTTATAAATAGCTCAAAAAACACTTTTTGAACAGTTGCACAAAAGTACTACATATTGCTAAATTTAAAAAAGGGAAAAGATTGTTAAATATTAATTTATAATAATTCTAAATAAT
>CAXBAC010000348.1:0-2378 GCA_963973485.1 uncultured Polaribacter sp.
CCTACTTGATTGGCGGGTGCTTTTTCATCTGCATTCCAAGTGGTTTTTAAGGCTGCAGCTTTTGCCGGTTTTAACAAACAGGCTGCTGTATTGGTAGAACCTTTTACCCCAGGAATTGCTTGGACTACCTTTCCGTTTTTATCAACAGTAATGCGAACCACTACCACCCCTTCTTCTTCGCAATCGGGTTGCTCTATAGGCTTAGACAATGCTTTTCTGCCTGCCAAATTGTAATTGCCTCCAGCACCATCAGTTGTATTGCCATAATAATTGTCTGAATTTGGATTGCCTTGTTCACTCCCTTTTACTCCTGCTTGTGGGTCATCTCCTTCGCCTGTGGCACTCCCTGAATCTGAATTCCCTTTCAACAAACTGTTTAAGGCGTCTGTGGTGGCTTTTGAAGGTTTTGGTTTTTCTTCAGGTTTTTTTTCAGTAAGGTTTTCTTTAGTAGGAGTTTTTTGAGTGTCTTTTGCTACAACAGGAATTTCTTCACTAGTATCATCTGTAATGAGTTCTTCTTTGATAAGCTCTTTTGGAGCTTCCTCTACTTTTTCAGTAACCTCTGTTTGTTCTACTACTGTAGGAGTGGCTATTTTTTTAGTGTTTTCAACAGGAGCTCCACTACCAATGTTGCTATCCCCAAAATTGATAGCCAAACCATATTCTTCTGGCGGATCTAAATAGGTCATGCCGTAATTGAATATCACGAACAACAAAAGCAACAATAGGATTAACGTTATTGCTGCTGATTTTCTTTTATGTTTTGTTTCTAAAATTGGCATAATTTCGAGAGATTCCTACTTTCGTAGGAATGACAGTTAAACTTTATTTGCCTTTTACGGCTAAAATCATTTTTAATTTATGCTTGTTGGCAATATCAATTACCTGCATCACATTTTTATAAGGCACATCTTGATCGCCTCGAATTACAATGGTTTTTTGTTTGTCTGCACCTACACTTTTTAAAATTTCGCTTTCTAAGTTTGATGCGTTTACCTGGGTTTTATCAATATAAAAAAAAGAATCGTTGGTTATGGATACTGCAACTGACTTGCTATTTTCTGTTTTACCACCCGCTTTTGGTAACAAAACATCTATGGCGCTTACAGTAACTAAGGTTGATGTGAGCATAAAAAATATCAACAATAAAAATACAATATCTGTCATGGACGACATATTGAATGTTGGATCTACTTTATTTCTTCCTCTTAAATTCATGTGAACATCATTTTTAAAGTTGGAATGATTGTAAAGTTTGTAAAGTAAAAAGTGCCATTGTATACACTTTTAACACACTCACTTTTAAACGTAATTATACAGGTTCGTTTAACAAATCTAAAAACTCCACCGATTTTGCTTCCATTTGATACACTACTTTATTGGTTCTTACCACCAAATGATTGTAGGTAATATAGGCTATAATCCCAACAATAAGTCCGCCAACAGTGGTTGTCATGGCTGTATACAAACCATCAGAAAGCATTTTAATATCTATTTGACCACCAGCATTGGCTATTTCGTGTATAGCAACAATCATTCCAATAACAGTTCCTAAAAAACCAATCATGGGTGCAGCACCAGCAATAGTTGCCAAAACAGACACGTTTTTTTCGAGTTGATATACTTCTAATTTTCCTGCAGTTTCTATAGCAGTATTGATGTCTTCTAAAGGCTTGCCTATTCTTGAAATGCCTTTATGAATTAAACGTGCAGTAGGTGTATTTTTGCTTTTACACAAAGCATTAGCGGCTTCAATTTTTCCGTTTGAAACAAAGTCTTTAATTTGATTCATAAAATTCTTATCGACTTTAGCTGCTGCTTTTATGGCAAAAAAGCGTTCGAAATAAATGTACAATGCTACTGCCAACAGCACAAAAAGGATGGCTATTATGATTTGACCTCCTACACCTCCATCCATAATTAAATGATAGATAGACAATGTTTTTTCTTCTGAAATTGCTTCTTGAAGTACTTCGTTATTTTCTTGATAAAATGATATCATGCAACACTGTTTTATATTCTGTATTAGTAACGCCTATTCTTTTTTAAAATTGTTTCACGGTAAAAGAATACTTTACTACTTATCAAAAAAAATGCCACTTTGTATAGCACAAAATGACATTTTTAAAATAGTTATGTTTGTTTAAATAAATTCTCTTAATACAATAAATGAAAGTGATCCTGCTAAAAAGCCAACCAAAGCCAACCAAGAAATTTTCTTTAAATACCAGAAAAAATCTATTTTTTCCATACCCATAGCTACAACACCTGCTGCAGAACCAATAATTAACATAGAACCTCCTGTACCTGCAGAAAAGGCTATAAAGTGCCATAATGGATTATCTAATGGCTCAGAAAACATTCCTAAACTGGCTGCT
>CAXBAC010000349.1:0-2338 GCA_963973485.1 uncultured Polaribacter sp.
TAATTAGCAATGATATGATGCAAGAAAAAGCCAGACATGGAATTGCAGAACATCATGAAATTGATGAAATTATAGAAAAATTAGACGAAACAACTTACGATTCTTCTGCATGGCTAACTTATGCAAAACAACTAAAAGATAAAGTAGAGCATCATTTAAAGGATGAAGAACATACTTTTTTTCAATTAGCAGGTAAAGTTTTTACTGAAAAAGAAAAGAAATCTTTAGCAGAAGATTACAGAAAATATATGAAAAACAACATATAATTATTTATGATTAAAGTTATAGACAAATCTAAAGTTAATAGCATTTTAACCAAACCAGAAACCTCTTTAGATTACTTTGATTTGGTGTATGTAAATGATTTTAACTTGTCTATAAATAGAATCAGAAAAGGTAAAAACTTTTTATATCAACAAAATTATAAGGTGGTTTCTAGTAAAAAAATTCTTAAAAGAATTAATTCTTTGGTTATACCTCCAATGTGGAATAGTGTTAAAATTTCTGAATTAGAAAATGGTCATTTACAAGCTGTTGGTAGAGATTCAAAAGGCAGAAAACAGTACAGGTATCATGAAAAATGGAAAGCGATAAGAAATAAGACAAAATTTATTAAAATGATAGATTTTGGTAAAAGCTTACCTACAATACGAAAAAAAGTTGCTAAAGATTTGAGACAAGATACTTGGGTAAAATCTAAAGCTTTGGCTTTGGTTTTAACTCTTTTAGAGGAAACTCATATTAGAATTGGAAATACACAATACGCCAAAAAAAATAAAACTTATGGCATTACAACCCTAAGAACCAAACATTTTATAAAGCAGAATAATAAAATTAGATTTGAGTTTGTTGGCAAAAGAGGTAAAGAACACAAAATAACACTACGAAATAAAAAACTCATTAAATTAGTAAATCAATGTCAAGAAATTCCTGGTTGGAAACTCTTTCAATATTTTGATGATGATGGAAATAAACAAGAAATAGATAGCAGCCTAGTAAATGAACATATACACAATATAAGTGGAGAATTATTTACAGCAAAAGACTTTAGAACTTGGTCTGCATCATTAATTTGCTTTAATACTTTGATGGATTTTGGTATAGAACAAGAATCGAAACAAAATAAAAAAAATATTTTATCTGCTTTAGATATCGCTTCAAAAGAGTTAGGAAATACGAGAAATGTTTCAAGAAAATATTATGTACATCCTCATATCTTAAAAACTTACGAAAATTCATCTATTGAAAAGTATTTTAAAACTGCAGCTTTAGGTAAGCACTCAGACGAATTTATATCACCTTCAGAAAATGCGTTAATAGCACTTTTAAAAGAGTATAAACCAGTTATTAATTTGTAATTTCTTTTATTTGAGTCAAACTCTGCATCTTTTGAACAAAAAGAACACACTAATACGTATTACTTTTGAAGTGAAAGAAAAAGGGAAAAAAATTACATGATGTAAAACGTTTAGCATCAGAAAAATAAAATAAGCGTTCATATAAAATTTTAAATGAGATGAATACCTATACAGAAGAAGTTGGACAAAAATTAAATGAACTTTTAGAAAAAACTTATGATGCAGAAAAAGGCTTTAAAAATGCTGCTGAGAACATAGAAAATACAGCCTTAAAAAGTTACTTTAAATCAAAAGCACAAGAAAGATATAACTTTGGGCATGATTTAAAGGATGAAATTAAATCTTATAATCAAGAAATTGATAAAGGAGGAAGCATAACAGGAACTGCTCATAGAGCTTGGATGGATATTAAAGCAATGTTATCTTTAGATAATGAAGAATCTATGTTGGAAGAATCTATAAGAGGAGAAAAAACTGCAGTTAAAGAATATGAAGAAGTTTTAAACGAAATTCATTTACCAAACAGTACAAAATCGTTGTTAGAAACACAGAAAAATAAAATTGAGTTTGGCTTAGAGAATATTAAAACCTTAGAAGATATTCATTAATACTAATTCTTTTTACTACAAATTAAAAAAGTTGTCTAAAAGGCAGCTTTTTTTATTTAAAATTAAATTATATAAGTGTTTATTTGAGTTAAAATTAAAGCCAAACGAGTTAACAAGCTCTCTATTAATAAATTAATTTTGGGTATAAGAAATAGTAACCAATCTATTTAAATATTAACCATAAAAACTTAAACTATGTTACGTTGGGCAATCACTTTTATTATAATAGCATTAATAGCTGGAGTCTTAGGCTTTGGAGGTATAGCAGGAGCAGCTGCAGGAATAGCTAAAATAGTATTTGTAGTATTTATTATTTTATTTTTAATTTCACTTATTACTGGAAGAAAAAAAGTGTAAACTACAAACAATCAA
>CAXBAC010000350.1:0-2338 GCA_963973485.1 uncultured Polaribacter sp.
CAATTATTTAGACAACCTTTTTGGTGGCGAGTTATTGGCAAGAATGGATAGAGCATGTAGTATTGCTGCTAGACGTCATTCCTCTAGAATTGTTGTTACAGCTTCTGTAAATCATGTTGCTTTTAATAAATCTGTACCTGTTGGTAGTGTAGTTACTTTGGAAGCTAAAGTTTCTAGAGCGTTTAAATCTTCTATGGAAATTTATGTTGATGTTTGGATAGAAGATAGACAATCTGGACAAAGAACTAAAGTTAACGAAGGTATTTATACATTTGTAGCTGTAGACGAAACAGGTAAACCTGTTGAAATACCACAAATAATTCCTGAAACAGATTTAGAAAAAGAACGTTTTGATGGTGCATTAAGACGTAAACAATTAAGTTTAGTTTTAGCTGGTAAAATGAAGCCGAACGAAGCTACAGAACTAAAAGCGCTTTTTAAATCTTAATAGATTATGTTAGAATTTTTAGATCAGTTTAAAATAATTGAATCTTTAATCATTATTTTAATAGGTACTATTTTTAAAATAATGATTACAAACTCTTTGCGTAAAATTCGTGTAAAATTCGGTTTTCAAAAAACTAGAGTTTTAATCATAAATAGAATTATTACCTTTTTAGTTTACACTGCAGTAATTGTTTTAATTGCCTTTATTTGGGGGGTTGATGAAAAACAACTTATTGCTTACATAACTTCGTTTTTAACCATATTAGGTATTGCTTTTTTTGCTCAATGGTCTATTTTATCTAACATAACAGCTGGTTTAATTTTATACATAAATTACCCAGTAAAAATTGGAGATAGCATTACTATTTTAGAAAAAGACAATAATATTACAGGAGAAATTAATGATGTTGGTGCTTTTTTTATCACTCTAAAAACAGAAGAAGGTGAACTGATAACTATACCAAATGGAGTAATTTTACAAAAGAATATTAAATATTATCCTCAAAAATAATCACAAAAAAAAGTGCAATTTTACAATTGCACTTTTTTTATATTTCCTTATTAATTAGGCTGTTTGTTCTTCGTGTTTACCTTCGTAGATTTCCTCTACTAATTTGGCATTAAAGGCTGGTAAATCATCTGGATTTCTACTAGTTACAAGACCTTCATCAACAACTACTTCTTTATTAGACCAATTGGCTCCTGCATTTATAATATCTGTTTTAATTGAGCTAAATGAGGTTACATTTCTATCTTTTAAAACATCTGCTTCTGCTAACAACCAAGGAGCATGACATATTGCTGCTACTGGTTTATGATTTTCGAAAAACGATCTAATAAAATCTATTGCAGTTTCTTCTCTTCTTAAAAGATCTGGATTTATAACTCCACCTGGTAAAACCAAGCCATTATAATCTGCTTGAGAAACTTCGTTTAATGTTTTATCTACATCATAATAATTACTCCAAGTTCCATTACTCCAAGATTTAATTTTTCCCATTTCTAAAGAAACAATATCTACATCTGCTCCTGCTTCTATTAAAGCATTTTTAGGTTCTCTCAATTCACTTTCTTCAAATCCGTTTGTAGCTAAAATGGCTACACGTTTTTTGTTTAAATTCTCCATCTTGTTCTTTTTTATAGTTAATAAATACATTGATTTCTATAATCAACTGATTCAAAAATAACTACGATTAAAAACAAATGTTGACGCAAATCATGTAGAAATTGACACAATAAAATTTTATGAAAGATTTACCTTTTTAGCATCCAGGCAGCAGGATCTAATTTTACTGTGTTTTTTAGTAATACAAAAACCAAAGTAGTTTTGCCTGTAATTTTGTCTGTAAATATTTTACCTAAACTTTGCCCTCTTTGGATAACATCACCTTTTTTGACAAAAGCGGTTTCTAAATTATTGTAAGAAGTAATGTAATTACCATGCTTTACCATAACATTTTTTGTGCCTCCAGAACTTACTAAAACGTTTAAAACCTCTCCATTAAAAATAGCTTCTGCAACACTACCTTTACTTGTGGCAATATGCAAACCTGTACCATTAACAATAATGCCAGGAAAAGTTGGATGTGGTTGTTTACCAAACTTCCTAACTACAAGACCTTGTTGTATTGGCCAAGGTAATTTACCTTTATTAAGTTCGAATTTTGCTGCAAGTGCTTTTGCTTCTGGACTAAGTATAAATTCGTTCTTTTTAGAAGATTTTGGACGGTTTTTTAGTTTTGCCAAAGCTAATCTATTCGCTTTTTCGATTTCTTCTTTTGAATCTTTGATGTGCTGTTTAACAATCTCACCGGTCCTTTGTTGCTTTTTACTTTTATTCAAATGTACAGGATATGATGGCACTCTTTTTAATAAACATTGGTTTTCACAA
>CAXBAC010000351.1:0-2337 GCA_963973485.1 uncultured Polaribacter sp.
ATCTATAGAAACTTCTTTCTTGGTATTTTTTACAAATTTATCTACAATTTGTTTAGCCAACTCAATAGAGAATTCTTTTCTATTAAAAGAAGCTTGAGCAATCATAGAAATAATAACCCCTTCTAACTCTCTAACGTTAGATTTGATGTTTTTTGCAATATACTCTACAATTTCTTCTGGCATTTCTACACCATCTCTATACAATTTATTTTGTAAAATAGAAATTCTAGTTTCGTAATCTGGTGCTTGTAATTCAGCTGATAAACCCCATTTGAAACGAGATAACAAACGCTGCTCAATATCTTGCATATCTACAGGAGCTTTATCTGAAGTTAAGATAACCTGTTTACCATTTTGATGCAAGTGATTAAAAATATGGAAGAATACATCTTGTGTACCAGCTTTTCCAGATAAGAATTGCACATCATCAATAATTAACACATCTACCATTTGATAGAAATGTATAAAATCATTTCTTGTATTAGATTTTACTGAATCTATAAATTGTTGTGTAAACTTTTCTGATGAAATATATAGTACCGTTTTTTCTGCATACTTGTCTTTGATATCAACACCAATTGCATGTGCTAAATGGGTTTTTCCTAATCCAACACCTCCATAAATTAGCAAAGGGTTAAAAGAAGTTCCACCTGGTTTATTGGCTACAGCCATCCCTGCAGAACGTGCTAATCTGTTTGAATCCCCTTCTACAAAATTTGCAAAACTGTAATTAGGATTTAATTGAGATTCTATTTTTACTTTTTGCAACCCAGGAATTATAAAAGGATTTCTTAACTCTCTTTTATTAGATTCTAAAGGAACTGTTACTTTTTGTGGCTTTAAAGGATCTCTATTCGAACTCGGAATTTTTACAATTTGCGGTCTATTACTGCTATAATTGTTTTCCATTTTAACATCATAAATCAATTTGGCATCATTACCTAATTGTCTTACTAAAGCTACTCTTAATAATTTAATATAATGCTCCTCTAACCATTCATAAAAAAATTTACTAGGAACTTG
Organism: uncultured Polaribacter sp.; assembly: GCA_963973485.1. Taxonomy (GTDB): domain Bacteria; phylum Bacteroidota; class Bacteroidia; order Flavobacteriales; family Flavobacteriaceae; genus Polaribacter. The sequence goes on from CAXBAC010000351.1 coordinate 1,024, forward strand.
AATCGTTAATGCTTCTCCAGAAAGTTTTACAGGTTTTATTGGTTCGAACCATGTTTTATAGGCTTGGGGTTTTATATTATCTTTAATGAAAGATAAACAGTCTATCCAAACGGATTCAGCAGAATAACTCATTGAATTGCTAGGTTGTTTTTTTAGGTTAAAATTTTTGTTGGTAGTTCTTTTCTTAAGCTTTACAAAAATGTGAATAAATTTTAGCATAAAAAAACAAAATTGCTATTGATTATTAACTTTTTTTTACGTAAAATGACATAAACTAAATTGTTTATTCATATTGAAAAATTCATCAACAAAAACTAGGGTAAGATATTCAGAAACAGATCAAATGGGAGTTGTTTATCATGGTAATTATGCTCAATTCTTTGAACTAGGTAGAACTGAATGGCTTAGAGATCTGGGTGTTACTTATAAAAGTATGGAAAGTAGTGGAATAATGCTACCTGTTATTTCATTACAATGTAATTTTATTAAGTCTGCAGTTTATGATGATGTGCTAACCATTAAAACTTTTTTAATAAAAAAGCCTATGGTTAAAATTGAATTCGATTATGAAGTAAAAAATCAAAAAAACGAATTAATTTGTACTGGAAATTCTGTTTTAGCTTTTATAGATATGAAAACTGGTAAACCTACAAGATGTCCAGATTATTTATTAAAGAGTTTAGGGTTCCAACTCAGAAATTTCTATTTTATACAATCTATTAAATAATTCAAAAATTTCGGCTGATTTATTTTTTCTAATAGAAATTATAAATTCACATGCTAATTCCATTTTTTGATGAACAATAGTAATGTCTTTTTCTTTAATAACTCGCATCACTTTGTTCATCACATCATATTCAAAATTAATTTTATAAAAAACATCTATTGTTTTTTCTATAATGTTTGATGCTTCTAAAACTTGTTGAGCAGTATTTTTGTATGCATTTATTAAACCACTTACTCCTAATTTTGTTCCACCAAAATAACGAACTACAACAATTAAAATATTGGTAACTTCAAAAGACTGAATTTGTCCATAAATTGGCATTCCTGCAGAGTTATTGGGCTCACCATCATCATTTGCTCTGTATTTTACATCCTCTACCCCAATTTGATATGCATAACAAAAATGACCTGCAGTATGATGTTTTTTCTTTAAATCATCTAAATGATTTTTAACATCATCTTCATTTAAAACAGAAAAAGCATACCCAAAAAACTTACTATTTTTATCCTTAAATAGTATTTCTTCTGATGAATCTTCTATAGTTTTATATACGTCTGTTTCCATTAAGCCAAAGCTACAATTACAAT
>CAXBAC010000352.1:0-2329 GCA_963973485.1 uncultured Polaribacter sp.
AGAAAAAAAATCTTTTCCATCTATTGTTTTTTGCTCTCCAGCCCAACACAACACAAATTGCTCATTAAAGACTTTGTATTGTGGGTTATGTTCTGGTTTGTGTGCGTTTATAAAATCAAAAACACCATCTAATGTTAATTCTATGTTGTTTCTTGCATTTTTTTCTATTGCATCTACAGTATTAGAGTTGGTATTTTTTAGTTCAAAATTTGTTCCTAAAAATGGCATTGAATTGCTTCCTCTTCTAAAAAATATACTTTCGCGTTTATATTTCCAAGCACTTTTTAAAAAAGAGGTTATTTCATTATTTGGGTAAATAGTTACTAGACCCACTACTTTATGACGAGCTAAAGTTGGAAAAGGAATATTTTCATAAGCTATTTTTGGAGGATTTTTCAAGTAGGCATTTACCAAATTTTGGATTTTACTATCATCAAAAAAATCGACACCAATTATTTGATTTTCTTCATCATTTACACCAATAATTATATATGCATTGTTGTTAGGATTAGAATTTGATAACGCACAAATATGTTTTAAAAATTTTGCTTTTCCTTCTTTAGAGTTTAAAGATAATTTTTGCTTTTTATCATAAAAACTGTTCTCATTAGTATGAGAAAGTAGGTTTTTAATTAAAAGGCGTTTATTAATCATTGCTTATTAATAATTGTTGCACTTGCTTGTGCTGTTGGGTAAACTACCAAATCTTCAATATTTACATGATAAGGCCTTGTAACCACAAAGTTTATGATGTCTGCAATATCTTCTGCTTGTAAAGCTTTGTAGCCTTTATACACTGTTTTGGCTCTTTCTGTATCACCTTTAAAACGAACATCAGAAAATTCAGTTTCTACTAAACCAGGATGAATACCCGAAACTCTAATATTATACTCATTTAAATCTAAACGCATAGACTTATTTAAAGCGTTTACAGCAAACTTTGAGGCACAATATACATTTCCATTCTTATACACATCTTTACCTGCTGTAGAGCCAATATTTACAATAAAACCAGAGTTGTTTTTAATCATATTAGGTATTATTGCTTTGGTTACATATAACAAACCTTTTACGTTAATGTCTAACATTGCGTCCCAATCATCAATATTACCATCTTGAATAGTTGATAAGCCATGTGCATTACCTGCATTGTTGATTAAAATATCGATATTTTTAAAACTCTCTGGTAACGTTTCTATTGCTTTTTGTACTTCATCTCTTTTAGAAACATCAAATTGTAAGATAGTTACTTCTGTGTGCTGACTTAATTGAGATTGAAGCTCTTTTAATCTTTCTGCTCTTCTTCCACAAAGTATTAATCTGATATTATTTTTTGCAAAAAGTTGTGCTGTTGCTTTACCAATACCAGAAGTTGCGCCTGTTATAAATGCTGTTTTCATTTTAAATTTTTAGTTATCCTTAAAAATAGCAAAATGAGTTGCAACCTTTGTTTTTTACTTTGTAAAATTTTCATCAATTATTAACAAAGAAAAAGTCACCCTCCTCAGGGTGACTCCTCTTTCAATTGGTTATCGAGAAATAACCAATCAAAAATCAACTAACCAAACTTTATTTTAAATGCTTTCTAATTTTTGTCTTTCTTACTATTTTAGTACGTTTTCTATTGCTATTCCTTACAAGGTCTTTAGCACTTTTAACAGATTTTTCACTTTTTAAGAATTGTAAAAATCCTCTACCTGAAAAACGATATGTTGTTTCTGAATTGTAATGGAATAAACTAATAGTTCCATCATTAATAACGCTCAATTCGAACTCTTCTATATCTCCACCATCATAATTCAATGTTAAAATTTTAAGGTCTTCATAACCAGTAACATCAAATATTTCATATCCACCTACATAATCCCATATTATATCTGCAACATCTGTGCCAAGATTATCTTGAGAACTTCTAAAAGATGTAATGTTTTCTGGCGTAAATTCAAGATAATTTTCATCATCAAATGCATTTGAAACTCCGCCATTTGCATCTACTTTTTCCCAGGCCAAATATTCTTGTAAAAAGTACTCAATGTTTTCGTAAAATAATTTATCGTAATCGAAATTATTTACATTGTAACCTATTAAATAATAGCTTACGTTTTGTCTGAAATTGTATAAAAGAATTTCATTGGCTGATAAAACAGTTACTTCAAAGTCATTAAGGCCATCAATATCATGATTCGTTTGCAACACTCCATTAAAAGTACCATAAGTACCCACATCTATTCCTAAACCATTTCCTGTTCTACCAATATCAACAATGTTATTGTTTGCATATAGAATTCCGTTTAAAAACGATAATGTAAATGCTCTTGATACATAAGGT
>CAXBAC010000353.1:0-2307 GCA_963973485.1 uncultured Polaribacter sp.
CTTGTTTAGACTCATTCTAAAGTATTATCTTTGCTAACCAAAATTAAATCTTTGAACACAATAGCCACTTTGCGAATTGGAGAAATAGGATATATTTCTGAAGAGTCTTTAGATGTTATTCCTTTAAAATTACTAGAAATGGGTTGTTTGCCAGGTGCAGAAGTAGAGCTAATTCAACAAGCTCCACTAAAAGACCCAATATATATTTGTGTAAATGGTAGTCATTTGGCCATTAGAAAAGAAACTGCAGCTATTATTCAAATCTTAAAAAGCGAACTTTAATGTCTAAAAACGATATCAAAATTGCTTTAATTGGTAATCCAAACACTGGTAAAACATCACTTTTTAATCAGCTTACTGGTTTAAATCAAAAAGTAGGAAACTACCCAGGAGTAACCGTAGATAAAAAGTTAGGAAAAAGTAAATTATCTGCAACTCAAAATGCAATTATTACAGATTTACCAGGAACGTATAGTATAAACCCCACTTCTCTAGATGAAAGTATCGTTTTAAAAACCTTGCTTAAAAAAGATATTAAAGAATCTCCAGATGTAATTTTAGTGGTTGCTGATGTTGAAAACTTAAAAAGAAATCTCTTACTTTTTTCTCAAATTAAAGATTTAGAAATACCTACTGTTTTGGCCATAAATATGGTCGATCAAATGAACAGAAAAGGAATCACTATAGATTTATCATTACTAAGAAAAGAGCTTAATACAGAGGTTATTTTAATTAGTGCTAGAAAAAATGAAGGAATTCAAGAGGTAAAAGAGGCAATTATTCGTTGTCATGTTGCAGCAAAAGCATCACCTTTATGTGGAATAAATTCAAAAATAGATCCTGATTATTTTGAGAATCTAAAAAAAATAAGTTCTAATTATACGCTTTATGAATTGTGGTTAATGGTTACTCAAAACAATTATCCAGATACCATAACCAAAGAAGAAAAAGAAAAACTACAAGCATTTAAGCAGGATTTACCGAAACTAAAAAAATATCAGCATAAAGAAACCATTTACAGATATCAAGAAATTAATAAAATTTTAAAGAAAACGTATTTGGTTGATAAATCTAAAGCAAAAGACTTAAGAAGTAGACTAGATAAAGTGTTTACGCATAAAATTTTTGGTTATGCAATTTTCTTTTTGATATTGCTCATCATTTTTCAATCCATTTTTGATGTTGCTTCTGTGCCTATGGATTTTATTGATGGCGTATTTGCAGAGCTATCTAATTTAGCGAAAAGTAATTTACCTAATGGTGTTTTAACAGATTTACTAACAGAAGGAATTATTCCTGGAATTGGAGGTGTAATTATTTTTATCCCTCAGATTGCCATATTATTTTTGTTTATCGCTATTTTAGAAGAAACAGGTTATATGAGTCGTGTTGTTTTTTTAATGGATAAAATTATGAGACGCTTTGGAATGAATGGAAAAAGCATCATTCCATTAATATCTGGAACTGCATGTGCAATTCCTGCAATTATGGCAACTAGAACCATTTCTAGTTGGAAAGAACGTTTGATAACAATTTTAGTGACTCCTTTTACAACATGTTCTGCAAGGCTACCAGTTTATGCAATTTTAATCGCTTTAATTATACCAGATACTAAAGTATTTGGATTTTTAAATTTACAAGGATTAGTACTGTTATTGTTATATGCATTAGGTTTTGCAGCTGCCATTTTAGGAGCGTATATTTTACACAAGACATTAAAAATAAAATCAAGGTCGTTCTTTGTGGTAGAAATGCCTAATTACAAGTTGCCTTCATTTAAAAATGTTTTTTTCGAAGTTGTGGAAAAAACTAAAGCCTTTGTTTATGGAGCAGGAAAAATAATTTTAGCCCTGTCTATAATTCTGTGGTTTTTAGCTTCAAATGGAGGAAGTGATTTTAAAAATGCCGAACAAATTGTTACAGAAAACGTAGCAAACTCTAATTTAACTGAAGATGAGATTCAGCAGAAAATAGCTTCCACAAAGTTAGAAAATTCGTATATTGGAGTGTTAGGAAAATCTATAGAACCTGCTATAAAACCTTTGGGATATGATTGGAAAATAGGTATTGCTTTAATTACCTCTTTTGCAGCTCGTGAAGTGTTTGTAGGTACTTTAGCAACCATTTATAGTGTAGAAGCAGATGATGAAGACACAACAACTATAAAGCAAAAAATGGCATCAGAAATTAATCCAGATACTGGAAAAAAACGTTTCAATTTTCCTGTAGGGATGTCTTTAATGGTTTTCTATGCCTTTGCAATGCAGTGTATGGCAACTTTAGCCATTGTAAAACGTGAAACAAAAA
>CAXBAC010000354.1:0-2295 GCA_963973485.1 uncultured Polaribacter sp.
CTTGATTTTAAAATGTTGTGTTTCGAAATTGTAGTTTTCATAATTGGTGAATTTTAATTAATAATTGTTTCTATTTATTTAGAACTACGTTTTTATTAATAGTTTGATTTTTTTTATAAAATCAGGGTATTTACAAACTCATCATCAATATAATCATCTAATAATGAATCTTCTACAATAAGTGAATTTAAAATTAAATTATCCATCTTTTGTTCAGTTAATTCTGCTTTTACAACAATTTCGTTAAATAATGTTGCATCTGCAAAAGCATCAACATCTGTATCTTCTATTAATAGCGAGTTGATTAAAATAGCGTCTGAAAAAGCAAGTTCTTCTAAATCTATGTCGTTAACCTTATTAGTGTGGTTGGTTTGCTGTAACCAGATTGATAAGCTAACCATAAAAATTAAAGAGGCTGCAACCATGTATTTAAATTGTGGACGCAAGTAAAAAACCAATTGTTTTATGGGCTTTTCTTTACTTTTGTTCTCTTCTTTAATTTTATCTAAAATTGAAGCTTTAGAGGTAACAAAATAGTCTTTTGGCACATCTGTTCCTAAATATTTTTTGTGATGTTTAGAAATATCGTCTTGCAAACCTTTTTTTAAAAAAGGTATATTGTTATTATTTTTTTGTGAATTCTGCATAGTATAATAGTTAGACCCTGATTTTTACAAATAGTTTGAATTTATAAAAATAATTTTTTCTCGATTATTTTTACAGCTGTATAATAAGTAGATTTTAGAGTGCTTTCAGAAATTTTTAAAACCTCAGCAATTTGTCTAAAACTTAAATCATCAAAGTATTTCATATGAAAAACTCGTTTTTGTTTTTCTGTAAAGTCATCAATTATTTTATTTAATTTTCTTTGAATTTCATCACCATCAAAATAGTCATCTTCAAAAAGAACTTCTAAATTAGATTCAGCAGTAGATTCAATTTGATGATATTTTTTTTTACTGTTTTTTTCTATAAAACGAATCGATTCATTGTAAGCAATTCTGTACATCCAAGTATGAAGAGAGCTTTTTTCTTGAAAATTAGTAATGCTTTTATAAATTCTGATAAAAGTATTTTGCAAAACATCATCTGCATTTTCGTGCGTTGTAACTATTTTTCTAATATGCCAATACAAACGTTCTTGGTAGACATCAAGCAACTCACTAAAAGCAGTATCTTTTAGTGTAGCGTCTTTCAACTTTTTTACAAGTTCAGCTTCTTTATTCAAGTATTGGTTTATTGGTTTCTATTCTTTTGACCCAAGATAATTGAAATAGTTTTATCATTTTAAAAATTAATTTGATTTAATTGACTTCTATAAGTTTTATAAATAGGTTTATCAATTTTAATTGATGGCTTTATTTCAAAATTTTTATAATGATTTGTACTTTTATAGTCTATAAAATTTAGTTTTAATCATTCAATTTCATCAAATGAAAATCATTATATCTCCTGCAAAATCTTTAGATTTCGAAAGCAAAGTACCAACTAGTTTGCATAGCCAACCGCAATTTTTAGAAGAATCTAAAAAATTAAATAAAAAATTAAAAACACTTTCTAAAAACAAATTAGCGAGTCTAATGTCTATTTCAGATGACTTAGCTTCTCTAAATTACACTCGCAATCAAGAATGGGAAACTCCATTTAATACAGATAATTCAAAACAAGCCATTTATGCCTTTACAGGCGCTGTTTTTCAAGGGATAGATGTTAATTCCTTAACTGAAGATAAAATACCTGTATTGCAAGAAAAATTAAGAATTTTATCAGGTTTGTATGGCTTATTAAAGCCTTTAGATTTAATACAGCCTTATCGTTTAGAGATGGGTACAAAAATAAAAGTAGGCAGAAAAGATAATTTATATAAATTTTGGGATAACACTTTAGCAAATGCTTTGAATAATGAATTAGAAGACGATGAGTTATTAATAAATTTAGCTAGTACAGAATATTTTAAAGCACTACCTAAAAAAGTATTAAAAGTTCCAATGATAACCCCTGTTTTTAAAGATTTTAAAAACGGGAAATACAAAACTATCATGACCTATGCTAAAATGGCTAGAGGCTACATGGTTCGATATATTATAGAGAATAACGTAAACACGTTAGAAGAACTAAAAGGTTTTAATGTAGAAAACTATCGTTATTCAGAAGAAATGTCTTCTGGAAATGATTTGGTGTTTACTCGCTAGTTTTCATTTTGTGCATAACCCACATATGTGGTGCTGTAACTGCAAATAAAATTACAAACAAAATTGATGCAAACAACTTTATATCAGGCAAAAAAACATACAG
>CAXBAC010000355.1:0-2264 GCA_963973485.1 uncultured Polaribacter sp.
GCCATAGACCAATTGCAGGTTTGGGCAGATAGAACAGATGTACCAATTGTTCGTCAAGAAATGGGTTCAGATCCTGCTTCTGTTGCTTTTGATACCTTAACATCAGCTGTAAAACAGAAAGCAGACGTTGTAATTATAGATACAGCTGGTAGGTTACACAACAAAGTGAACTTAATGAATGAGCTTACCAAGATAAAACGTGTTATGCAAAAAGTGGTAGATGTTGCACCACATGATGTGTTATTAGTTTTAGATGGTTCTACAGGTCAGAATGCATTTGAGCAAGCCAAACAATTTACAAAAGCTACAGAAGTTACATCTTTAGCAGTTACTAAATTAGATGGTACAGCAAAAGGAGGCGTTGTTATTGGTATATCAGATCAGTTTCAAATTCCTGTAAAATATATTGGAGTAGGTGAAGGAGTAGACGATTTGCAAGTATTTAATAAAATAGAGTTTGTAGATTCTTTTTTTAAGTAACCTTACTTAAATCTAAACTCTTTTTAGAACTTAGAATTATTTCATAAACGTTATTTTTAATAAAAAACAATGTAAACCTTAATAGCTATAAGTTATTGAGGTTTTTTTATGCTTTTTTGTGCCAAACTGCATCCGCATGCAACTTTTACTGCGTCCGTATGCAGTTAAAGTTGCTTACTGATGGAGTAAAAGTTGCGTAAGGATGCATTTTTTATTGCTGTTTTTTGTTTCTAAATGACGAAAATTAGGTTGAAAAAGAGCATGAAAGTAATTATTGTTTTTGCAATAGGTGTATTTTGTTTCTTATATTTGATAATCAAACTTATAATAATGAAAAAAATACTTTTACTTTTAGTTACAATTCTTGCTTTTGTTGCTTGTAATACCAATGAAAAACAACCAGAAGTAGTCTTTAAAAAATACGATGAAACTGCTGAATTAGAGGCTCAAAAAAAACATAAAAATAGTAGAATGCAATTCAAACTTTTTCAATCTAAAACTTTAGATATGAATCAGGTTTTTGAACCATTTCATGAAGCATTAGCTTATTTTTCTGAAGAGGATTATGAAAGTTTAAAGCCATTAATTTTAGAACAAGATATTCCTACATTACAAAAATCTGTAAAAGAGGGGAGCTTATCTTATGAAAAATTGACGTTATTTTATTTATATAGAATTCGAAAGTTTGAAAGTGATTCAACCTTATCTTTAAACAGTATTATTGCCTTAAACCCAAATGTGGTTGACGAAGCAAGAGCTAAAGATGCTAATAAAGAGAATGTTTCAGAATTTTCTATGTATGGTATGCCTGTGTTGTTAAAAGATAACATCAACACAATAGCAATGCCAACAACTGCTGGGGCTTTGGCCTTAGCAGATAACAAAAACACAGAAGATGCTTTTATTGTGGAAAAATTAAAACAAAATGGAGCATTAATTTTAGGAAAAGTAAACTTAAGTGAATGGGCGTATTTTTTCTGTTCTGGTTGCCCTTTAGGATATTCAGCTGTGGGTGGCCAAACCTTAAATCCTTATGGAAGAGCTGTTTTTGAAACAGGAGGTAGTTCTGCAGGAAGTGGAGTAGCAGTTGCAGCTAATTTTGCAGTAGCAGCTGTAGGTACAGAAACATCAGGTTCAATAACATCACCCTCTAGTCAAAATTCTGTAGTGGGTTTAAAACCAACTATTGGCGTATTGAGTAGAACAGGAATTGTGCCTATTTCATCAACTTTAGATACCCCAGGACCAATGACTAAAAACGTTGTTGATAATGCTATTTTTATGAATGCCATGCGTGGTTTTGATAAAGAGGACAATGCCTCTAAAGAATTAGATGAAGAATATTATCAAAACGGATTTCCTACAAGTTTTGAGGGAAAAAGAATAGGTGTTTTAAAATCGTTACTGTCGGACAGTATTTATGCATCAACCATAGAGAAAATGAAAAAAGTTGGTGTTGAACTTGTAGAAATTACCCCACCAGAAATTTCATTTAATGGTTTTACTACCCTTCTTAATATTGATATGAAGTATGATTTGCCTAAATACTTAAACACAAGTGCAGACAAAGCTGTTGTTGTAAAAAGTGTTGCTGATGTAGTAGCATTTAATAGACAAGATTCTTTGCTTAGAGCACCTTATGGTCAACAATTATTTGACGGCATTGTAACAGATGAAACCACTTTAGGGGAATTAGAAGTAATAAAAGCAAACTTAAAAGCAGAAGGTGAAAAGTATTTACAAGCACTAGAAAGTGAAAATTTAGATGCTATTTTATCAATTAA
>CAXBAC010000356.1:0-2243 GCA_963973485.1 uncultured Polaribacter sp.
CACATCAGCAAGATGGTATAATTCGTGGAAATGGATTATTAATTGCACTAAACCCAAATGCATCTGATGCTTACAGAATTTTAGATGCAAGATCTGCACAGTATTTATCTTTTAATAAGAGTATACAATCTAGACAAGCTTATCCAACATCAAGAATGGGAGCTATGGCTTTATTACGTCAAGTTTATTTAGATGCAGATTGGTATGCAAAAGGCAATATGCAAAACAAAGACATGGCTTTAGAAGCTATGAATAATAACAAAAACTTAGTTCAAATTTTTGAAACAGGTAATCATTTAGATGCTTTAAGAGCAGACAAAGTTGGAGATCAATTTGGTATTCAATATACCATTGTTGGTTCTGGTGATGAATACGAAAGAGTAAATGATATTAAAGCTACCAATGCAAATTTTATCATTCCTATTAATTTTAGTAGTGCTTACGATGTCTCTAACCCATTATTAGCGCAACAAATTTCTTTAAGAGATATGCGTAAATGGAATCAAGAGCCATCAAATTTAAGTGTACTTTCTAAAAACGGAGTAAACTTTGCATTAACAACGCACAATTTAAAGTCTGTAAAATCATTTCATAAAAATTTACAGAAAGCAATTAAATATGGTTTTGAAGAAGAAAAAGCTTTAGCTGCTTTAACAACAATTCCTGCTTCTATAATTGGGAATACATCGATTGGAAACCTAAAAGAAGGTAGTCATGCAAACTTTATTATTACCTCTGGTAATATTTTTGATGCAAAAACTACGCTTTATGAAAACTGGGTTCAAGGTGCTAAGAATGTTATAAACGACATGAATGTAAGAGATATTACAGGAGATTACATGTTGTCTGTAAATAACAAAAACTACATGTTATCTGTAAAAGGTTCTGGCAAAAAACAATCTGGAACAATTACTATGGATGGTAAAAAAGTAAAATCAAAGTTTTCTTTTGATAATGATTGGGTATCAATTACATTAAATGAAGATTCAGGCTATACTAGAATGATGGGTAAAGTAATAAATTCATCAAATGTAATAGAAGGTACTGCTTTTGATACAGAAGGAAATGAAACAGCTTGGTCTGCTAGTAAAAAAGTTGCCAAATCTTCATCATCAAAAAAAGATAAAAAAACTAAGAAAGAAACAGATATTACTGTAGTTCCTGTAAGTTATCCAAATATTGGTTTTGGTAATTATGCACAACCAACTCAAGAAACGTATTTAATTAAAAACGTAACAGTTTGGACGAGTGAAGACGCTGGTATTTTAGAAAATACAGATGTTCTTTTAAAAGATGGTAAAATTGCTGAAATTGGTAAAAACCTAAAAGCAAGAAGAGCTATAGAAATTGATGGAACAGGTAAACATTTAACTGCTGGTATTGTAGACGAACATTCTCATATTGCAGCTTCTTCTATTAACGAAGGTGCACAAAATTCATCTGCAGAAGTAACTATAGAAGATGTAGTAGACCCTACAGATATTAATATTTACAGAAATATTTCTGGAGGTACAACATCAGCTCAAATTTTACACGGTTCTGCAAATCCAATTGGAGGTCGTTCTGCAATCCTTAAATTAAAATGGGGAGAAAATGCGGAAGGTATGATTTATGACAACACTCCAAAATTCATCAAATTTGCTTTAGGAGAAAATGTAAAACAATCTAGAAGTAGTAATGGTACTCGTTTTCCACAAACAAGAATGGGTGTAGAACAAATGATTACAGATTATTTTACAAGAGCTAAAGAATACGATGCTTTAAAGAAAAGCGGAAAGCCTTATAGAAAAGATTTAGAAATGGAAACATTAGCAGAAATCTTAAATAAAGAGCGTTTTATTTCTTCTCACTCTTACGTACAATCAGAAATTAATATGTTAATGAAAGTTGCTGAAAAGTTTGATTTTAGAATTAACACATTTACACATATTTTAGAAGGTTACAAAGTAGCAGATAAAATGGCAAAACATGGTGCTGGTGGTTCAACTTTCTCAGATTGGTGGGCTTACAAATACGAAGTAAAAGATGCTATCCCTTATAATGCAGCAATAATGCATAATGCTGGAGTTACAGTTGCAATAAATTCAGATGATAGAGAAATGTCTAGACGTCTAAATCAAGAAGCTGCAAAAACTGTAAAATATGGAGGAATGTCTGAATTAGAAGCCTGGAAAACAGTAACAATTAATCCTGCTAAATTATTACACATAGATGATAGAGTTGGTAGTATTAAAGAAGGTAAA
>CAXBAC010000357.1:0-2239 GCA_963973485.1 uncultured Polaribacter sp.
TCGTTATAAAAATTAGTGTACGGATCTAGATCTTTTAATGTATTTTTTATAGCCTTATCTGTTAATTCTGCAGGGTTTATTTCATCAACATAATACATATTCAGTTCCTTAAAAAGAGAGTTGTAAATTTCTATTTGCTTAGCAATCTCGAAAAAATTCGATTTTTGAGAAAAAGAAAAGGAAATTGCAGCTAATAGTATAACTACAAGAATTTTATGTTTATAAATCTTCTGCTTCATTTGTTTTGTTTTTAACCTCATCTATAAACAAATGCAATAATTTGTTCATTTTAGAATACAGTTCTTCATAATTTTTTTCTTCTTTACCAAGATACGAAATCATAAAAACATAGGGTTTTTCTAGAGAATCGTATACAATGTTTTTTTGCAAACGATAGGTTTCTCTCATCAATCTTTTTAAACGATTTCTATCTGGTGCTTTTTTAAAGTTTCTTTTAGCAACTGAAACTCCAACTTGTGTAGGAAAATTTGAGGTATGTTCTATTTGTAAATATACCATTCTTAAAGGAAATACTTTTAGACTATTTCCTTCTTTATAGAGTTTTTCAATTAGCTTTTTACTCTTTAATCGTTCTTGTTTTCCTAGGGTAAACTTCATTGGTACAAACTTACTTGAAAAGTACAACTTTTTAAGCTTTTCAAATAAAGAACTTCAAAATTTATGTATTTTTATAGAAGTAAAATACTAATAACATTTTAACTCAATTTTGTTATATATTAAACAATAATTGATATTTTTGTTATATATTAAACTAATTGTAATTCAAAATATTTTAATGAAACCAGATTTATTTCAAGCACCAGATTATTATAATTTAGATGATTTATTAACTGAAGAACACAAATTAATTCGTGATTCTGCAAGAGATTGGGTAAAACGTGACGTTTCTCCAATCATTGAAGAATATGCTCAAAAAGCAGAATTTCCAAAACAAATTATTGCTGGTTTAGCAGAAATTGGTGCTTTTGGACCTTACATTCCTGAAGAATATGGTGGTGCAGGTTTAGATCAAATTTCTTATGGTTTAATTATGCAAGAAATAGAAAGAGGTGATTCTGGAGTAAGATCAACTGCTTCTGTACAATCATCTTTAGTGATGTATCCTATTTATACCTATGGAAATGAGGAACAGCGTAAAAAATATTTACCAAAATTAGCTTCTGGAGAATGGATGGGTTCTTTTGGATTAACAGAACCAAATCATGGTTCTAATCCTGGTGGAATGGAAACTAACTTTAAAGATAAAGGTGATCATTACCTATTAAATGGAGCAAAAATGTGGATTTCTAATGCTCCCTTTTGTGATGTTGCTGTTGTTTGGGCAAAAAATGAAAAAGGCAGAATTCATGGTTTAATTGTTGAACGTGGTATGGAAGGTTTTTCTACTCCAGAAACACACAATAAATGGTCCTTAAGAGCATCATCTACAGGTGAATTAATTTTTGATAATGTAAAAGTTCCTAAAGAAAACTTATTGCCAAATAAATCTGGTTTAGGAGCACCTTTAGGTTGTTTAGATTCTGCTAGATATGGAATTTCTTGGGGTGCAATTGGTGCAGCTATGGATTGTTATGATACTGCTCTACGTTATGCAAAAGAACGCGAACAATTTGGCAAACCTATTGGTCAGTTTCAATTACAGCAAAAGAAATTAGCAGAAATGATTACCGAAATTACAAAAGCACAATTATTAGCTTGGAGATTGGGAACTTTAAAAAACGAAGGTAAAGCAACCTCAGCCCAAATTTCTATGGCAAAACGTAATAATGTAGAGATGGCTTTAAAGATTGCAAGAGAAGCAAGACAGATGTTAGGAGGAATGGGTATTTCTGGAGAGTACTCTATAATGAGGCATATGATGAATTTAGAAAGTGTGGTTACCTATGAAGGTACACATGATATTCACCTACTAATAACAGGTTTAGACATTACAGGTTTAAACGGATTTAAATAAAATAAATATTTTAAAAGGTCGTTTTAATAAAACGACCTTTTTTTTTGGTTATTTTTTAATACCCAGCTTTAATAAGATGGTTTCTAATAAGCACCATTTTGTAAATGCAGACTGTATCATATTTACACCAATAAATACACCAAACCACAACCAGTTAATACTTACATAGTAAGACAAGGCTACCATTAATAATACCATAAACCCAACTATTACTCTAAAATATTTATTTAACATTTTTAATTACTTTTAAATTTATATAAATCT
>CAXBAC010000358.1:0-2223 GCA_963973485.1 uncultured Polaribacter sp.
AAGTTTAAATTTATCTTTATTAGATTCTATATTACCTTTAATTTTAGTATTATCATCTATAACAATTTCTGGAAAAAAAACGGTAACAATTTGATTGTAAATTGTAAAGTTAAAATCTAAAAATTGATTTGGAGCAACATTATAAGGTTCGTAATTGGTATAAATACTTCCTAAAGCATTTTGAGCAACTTTTGGCACTTCTGAAAACGTGAATTTACCAGACAAATACCCATTAGCAATATCTTCTGATGTAACATCTATTCTCTTAATACTGTCTTTTATAGACGAATACACGTTAAACTCTTTAAAGCTAAATTCTTTTTTTTGATTGGTATAAAAAACATCTTTAAAAACTGCTATACCAATAATATCATCTAAAGTATTCCCTTCTACATCTAAAGTTATATTACCCTTTAATAAAGCTGTACTATCTCTAGTAAATAAATTAGTTTCTTTAAGGTTTAAAAAATCAATATTAGATTTAAAATCAAATTTATTTATGGTAGATGATAAATCTGCTAGTCCTGTAAATTGCATTTTAAAGTTCTCATCATCAATTTTTAAATCACCATCAAATTTGTTATTTTGGTATTGACCATTTGCAACTATATTATTATAAATGTAGTTTTTAAACTCAAATTGAGAGACATTTCCATCAAATTTAGTATCAATGTTTGAAAGCTTAAAACCACTTCCATTAACATCTCCTTTTAAAGATAAAATTCCAAAAAGCGGATCGTTAAAAAACTCACCAATATTAAATTCTTCAAGAGCTATTGTACCATCGTAAGTTGCGTAATCTATATTATCAATATTTGTGAGTTGTAAATCTGTGATTGCACCTCCAATTTCTGAATTCACAGTTACAGAAGCCTTCATTTGGTCTGGAGTTACTTTTAAGTTACCTTGCAAAGTAAACCATCCTAATTTATTAAATTCAGAAGGTACATTTTTACCTAAAACATTTGGTGATATTTTTTTTAACTCAGTGTATGTAGCTCTTAAATTATTTAAATCGCCTTCAAAAACAAAGCCTCTTTCTGTATCAATAGCATTTACAAAACTTAAATCCCCATCTACTTTTAGGCCTTTTTTAGAAGTTAGTAACAGTTTGTTTACATCGAAATTATTCAAATACCCTTTTAATTCTCCTTTAAAATCTAATACATCTGTACCTTGAAGTTCTCTATAAAATTTTTTGATGTCTTGTATGGCTACTTTACTACTCTTAAAATTGGCATCTATTTTTACCTTATTTACAAAATCTGCTAAATCTTCTCTTTTATAATAAAAATCAATATCACCTTTAATAGCAGTGTTTTTAGTTGCTAATTTGGTATTCTTAAAATGCATTGCAGTTTTAGAATATGAAAAGTTTGTGGTGAGGTTTGTAACTTTTACATTGAATTTATCTTTAAAATATAAACCCCTAATGTTTGCAGAAAAATCTGGACCAACAATGCTTAAATCTTGTAAATTACCACCAGCATTATTTACAAAGTAAACCAAAGAGTCTTGCTTATTGGCATCTATTAACTTAAAATCTAGATTATCTACATAAACATTTTTACTTTTTAAGATAAAAGGATTTAGAGAATCTTTTTCTTTGCCATCATCAAATGAATCGATAAAAATAGCCATATTATCATCTTCTTCTCCTCTATAAGTTTTCATGTGATAATATGCATCCTCTAAATAAATAGGGCCTAAATACACTTCATTATTTAAAATTTTACGAGCATTTAATACTGATGTGGTTAGTTTATCAACAAAAATTAACGTGTCTTTATGATGATCTCTTATTTCTATTCCTCTAAACTTTACACTTCCTAAAAATGAAAAATCTACTTTATTTATAGTTAGGTTGGTGCCAAAATCTTTATTGATTTTGTTTGTAAAATAGCTACCTAACTTTGTTTGAACTGGAGATATAGATAGCAAAATACTTACAAATAGCAAAAAGAGCACAAAGTACCCTGAGTATTTTAAAAGTTTTTTGCTTGTATTTTTAATGATGTTTAGGTTTTAAAAACGGAGTTATAGTATGTTTTATAATGTAAAAAAATCTTGCTTTATTACAAAGAACGTGCAAATTTAACAAAGATTTAAATTTCTATTCTTAAAAAATAAAGCATCCTTAAAATTATACTTAATTTTGCAGTAATTTAAGTATTTCTTTATGAAACAGCCAATTTATATATTAGCCATAGAATCTTCTTGCGA
>CAXBAC010000359.1:0-2217 GCA_963973485.1 uncultured Polaribacter sp.
CGTCTACTGCACCTTGGTAATTTTTGGTTTCCATGTGTGCGTTACCAATATTATGATATGCTTGTGCTTTTGTGAGCTTGTCTTCTGCAGTTTTTGCTGTTAATTCAAACTGTGGTAAAGCTTCTTTAAAATTTTTATTTTGATATAAAGCGTTTCCTAAATTGTAGCTTGCTTTATCGTAATAAGAACTGTTTCCTAAAGCTTTTTTGTAAGCTACAGAGGCATCTGTGAATTGCTTGTTTTGATACAATTCATTTCCTTTTCTAACCATACTTCTTGCTTTACGTTGCAAAGCTGTAGAGTCTTTTTGAGCTGCAATTTCTTTTACAGAAAACAGCATCAAAAAGAGTATTGCTATTTTTAAATATGTTTTCATATTACTTGTTTTTTACTTTTTCTTCGTTAAATAAATCTACCTTTTTTAACCATTTTGTTTTCTTATCAAATAAGAAAATATCTAACAATAAAAATAAGATTCCTAATGCTAAAAACCACTGAAATTGGTCTTTATAATCAGAAAATTGTTTTGTTTCGAATTCGTTTTTTTGTGCATTAGCTATCACATCTGCAATAATATCAACAGGTGTTTCTGTAATATTACCATTTACATATCTTCCATTTCCAACACCTGCAATACCTTCTAAAACTTCTGGAGTTAATTTTGTAATTACAGTTTCACCTTTATTGTCTTTTTTATACCCTGCTAAAGCTCCATTTAAACGCATTGGAATTGGTCCTCCTTTTTCTGTACCAACACCAATGGTATAGATCTTTACACCATCATTAGACAAATTTTGTGCCACTTGTTTTGTTTCTTCTTGATGATCTTCTCCATCAGAAATAATTACTAAAAAACGATTGGTTTGCTCATCATTATTATAGTAGGTTTTTGCCAAATCTAAAGCTTCATTTATAGCAGTTCCCTGACTTGAAACCATATCTGGATTCGCATTCTGCAAAAACATATTAGCTGCTGCATGATCTGTAGTTATTGGTAAAAGTGGATATGCATTACCTGCATAAATAATAACTCCAACTCTATCTGAACCTAATTTATCTATAGTTTTAGAAATAATTTGCTTGGCTTTTTCTAATCTGTTTGGTGCAATATCTTCTGCCAACATACTTTTAGAAACATCTAAAGCAAAAACAACATCTACACCTTCTCTTTTTACAGTTTTTAGTTTTGATCCCATTTTAGGGTTGACCAATGAAACAATTAAAAAAGCAATGGCTAAAAGCAACATAATCAACTTTAAAGTCGATTTAAATACTGAAGCATTTGGTGCTAATTTTTGTAATAATTCTGGATTAGAAAATTTACGTTGTGTTCTTTTTTTCCACCATAAAACCAAAAGATAAATAACAATCATAACTGGTATGATTGCTAACGCATAAAAATAAATTGGTTCTTCTAATCTGTACATTTATATAAAACTCTTAAATAATGTATTTCTTAATATGAATTCTAAAATCAATAAACCTAATGCAAGAAACACTAAATCTCTATACATTTCTTGATAGTTATAGTATTTGAATTCTTCTATTTTTGTTTTTTCTAAAGCGTCAATTTCATCATAAATTTCTTTTAAAGAAGTATTGTCTGTAGCTCTAAAATATTTTCCTTCTGTTTCTTCTGCAATGTTTTTTAGCAAATCTTCATCTATTTGCACTTGTTGTTTTCTAAAATTTAACATTCCTGTTCTTGGGTCTTTACTCCAAGGAAAATCAGCCATTCCATTTGTACCAATTCCGATTGTATACACTTTTATGCCCAATTCTTTTGCCAATTCTGTAGCTGTTCTTGGGTCTATATTACCTGCATTATTTACACCATCTGTAAGTAAAATAATCACTTTACTTTTAGCTTTGCTGTCTTTGAGTCTGTTTACTCCAGAACCTAAACCCATACCAATTGCTGTACCACCTTCTAATTGACCCCATTGTAAACGGTTAATGGTTCTTTTTACAATAGTTTTATCGCTAGTAATTGGTGTTTGTGTAAAACTTTCTCCTGCATAAACTACAATACCTATTCTATCATTTGGTCTTCTGTCTATAAAATCTACAGCTACTTTTTTTAAAGCTTCTAGTCTGTTAGGCTTTAAATCTCTAGCCAACATACTTGCAGAAACATCAATGGCCATAACAATGTCTATCCCTTTATTTGTTTTTGTTCGTTTATTTCCACATAAGAATACAATGGTTGCTTAGTTA
>CAXBAC010000360.1:0-2180 GCA_963973485.1 uncultured Polaribacter sp.
ATCCAGCAGATTTATTTCCAATAGATTCAAGTTCTAAAGAAATAAAACAAGATTTTGCAGAAGATAAAAAGGTGGTTATTGCTGGTAGATTAATGTCTAGAAGAATACAAGGTAAAGCTTCTTTTGCTGAGTTACAAGATGGTGAAGGTAGAATACAGGTATATTTTAACAGAGATGAAATTTGTGCTAGTGAAGATAAAACGTTGTACAATGATGTATATAAAAAATTACTAGATATTGGTGATTTTATAGGAATTACAGGTACACTTTTCACCACAAAAGTTGGCGAAAAAACAGTAATGGTAAAAGATTTTAAAATTCTTTCTAAAGCTTTAAAACCATTACCTCAGCCAAGAACAGACGAAGATGGAAAAACCTATGATGCATTTTCAGATCCAGAATTACGTTACAGACAACGTTATGTAGATTTGGTGGTAAATCCGCACGTGAAAGATGTGTTTATAAAAAGAACAAAATTGTTTAATGCAATGCGTTCTTTTTTTAATAATGCTGGTTATTTTGAAGTAGAAACTCCTGTTTTACAACCAATTCCTGGTGGTGCAGCTGCAAGACCTTTTGTAACACACCACAACTCTTTAGACATTCCTTTATACATGAGAATTGCGAACGAATTGTATTTAAAACGTTTAATAGTTGGTGGTTTTGATGGTGTGTATGAGTTTTCTAAAAACTTCAGAAATGAAGGTATGGACAGAACTCATAATCCAGAATTTACAGCCATGGAAATCTATGTTTCTTACAAAGATTACAACTGGATGATGGATTTCTGTGAGCAACTTTTAGAGCATTGTGCAACAGCTGTAAATGGAACAACAGAAGCTACTTTTGGTGAGCATAAAATAGACTTTAAAGCGCCTTATAAAAGAATTACAATGCGTGATTCTATTTTAGAGTTTACAGGTTTTGATATTTATGATAAAACTGAAGCAGAAATTCGCGAAGCTGCAAAAGGTATGCAGATTGATGTTGATGAAACCATGGGTAAAGGAAAATTAATTGATGAAATTTTTGGAGAAAAATGTGAAGGAAACTACATTCAGCCAACTTTTATTACAGATTATCCAAAAGAAATGTCTCCTTTGTGTAAAGAACACAGAGATAACCCAGAATTAACAGAGCGTTTTGAGTTAATGGTTTGTGGTAAAGAAATTGCAAATGCATATTCTGAGCTAAATGATCCTATTGACCAACGTGAACGTTTTGAACATCAATTAAAATTAGCTGCTAAAGGTGATGATGAAGCAACAGAATTCATAGATCATGATTTCTTAAGAGCTTTAGAGTATGGAATGCCTCCAACATCTGGAATGGGTATTGGAATGGATAGACTTATTATGTTTTTAACCAACAATCAATCTATTCAAGAAGTGTTGTTTTTTCCTCAAATGCGTCCAGAAAAGAAAGCACCTTCAGTTGAGTTGAATGATGATGAAAAAGCTGTTTTAGCCATTATTACAAAAGCAGAAAAAATAGATTTAAACGAATTAAAAGCACAATCTGGTTTATCAAACAAAAAATGGGATAAAACCATTAAAGGTTTAACTAAAAAAGATGTTGCAAAAGTTTCTAAAACTGATGAAGGCTTATTTGTAGAAGTTTTATAGTTTTTTTTAAAAAAAATATCAAAAAAGGAATTGCAGTAATGTAGTTCCTTTTTTTTATCAAAATTTTGGCTTGAAATATCAAAAGATTCTAATAATTTTGATGAAACTATAATCATCAATGGAAAATTATAAGAAAATTATTGAAGAAATATATTCAGAAATTACAACTGTTGATGATATTGGAAAAGTTGCCAATTATATTCCAGAATTAGCTACTATTTCTGCTACTAAATTTGGAGCACATATTACTACTACAAGTAATGAATCTTTTGGAGTTGGCAATTTTAATGAAAAATTCTCTATTCAAAGTATTTCAAAAATACTATCACTAACCTTAGCTTATCATTTAGAAGGAGAATCACTTTGGGAAAGAGTTGATGTAGAGCCATCTGGAAATGCTTTCAATTCTCTACAACAATTAGAAGCAGATTTTGGAAAACCAAGAAATCCTTTTATAAATGCTGGTGCTATAGTGGTTTGCGATGTTTTAGTTAGTCATTTAAAAAACCCAAAGAAAGATTTTTTAGCGTTTTGTAGAGAAATCTCAAATAATAA
>CAXBAC010000361.1:0-2174 GCA_963973485.1 uncultured Polaribacter sp.
AGTGTATAAGAAATGCTGTTTGTAATTTCTTGTTCCTCTGTAAAAATGTCTGTTTCTACAGATGTTGTTGTGTTTTCAAAAGAAACTGTAAATCCTACATCGTTTACAAAAAAACCTAATTCATTTTTTGCTTCTTCTGTAATATCTATGGTAATTTCATTTGTATTAGAAGTAAATACAGCAGAGGTTACACTGTTTGTAAACTCACCTAAACCAGCATCAAAAGAACGATTTGAATAAAAGTTTTCATTCACTAAATTTCTTAGCACGCCTCTAAAATCACCAACAAAACCAGTTGTAACTCTATCTAGAATATCTTCTTTTACAGTTTGTCTATTGTTTTTAGCATCGTATTTTGCTTTTTCGTTTTTCTGTATTACTTTTCTCCATAGATTAGCTTGAGCCGTATAAAATTCTGAGGAATTGTTAACACCATTGGTACCTTGTTGTACAGTAGCACCTAAAGCTGCTAAATTTTCTAATTCTGGTATTAAAGTTTCTAGCACATATTTTTGAGAGTAGGTGAAAAAAGTATCTGTTGGCTGTTCTGCAATAAAATAATCCTTACTTGTACTTATATATAACGTTACATCATTACCATCTTTATCTTTTGCTGTAATAGGTATATTAGGTATTGTATTATTGTCTTTATCTAAAGGAATATTTTCTGTTATAAACATATTATCAAAAACACCATAATAAATGTTTTTAGAGTTTCCTATAAATAAATCTCCATCTGACCCCACAAAAGAAGTATTATCGCTTGTAGAAATGGTTTGATTGAATGTATAAGTAACAGTGGTTTCGTTTTCTGATGTATTTTCTGTAGTTTTTGTAATGCTACCACTAGCTTCATTTACAGCATCTAACTCTGTATCTACATACGCAAAAATAGCTCCTTTAGAAACGGTTATATTTGGCCCCATAGAGATAAAATAACCATCGTTAGAAGATTCTGTTAATTTATCTTTGTTTACTGTTCTTACAGAAAAAGTAGTTCCTTTTTCTATGGTTGCAAAACTGTTAGAGCCAGGTGGGTCTCTTAAAATAATTTCTGGTGTTTCTGGAGCATTTGTTACAAATGTTTTACCTGCAGAAGGCCTACCTCCTTTTATAATTCCGCTTGCTTTAAAAGCATTGCTATTTTTTATAGATATTGGAGATTGCCCATCTATAACATATTGTACATTTATATTATTTGTAAAATTATCTGCAATGGTAATATTTGGTAAACCTGCACGAAATGCATATTCGTACTTTGTATTATTCTCTTTTAATTCTAGAGTCTCTGTTCCGTTTTGTGCTAAATTATTAGTAATATTAAAAGCACCTTCTGTAAAAAACTCTTTGGTTATTAAAGGTTCTGCACCATCTTTATTAATATATTCTTGTACCGCTTCAAATTTAATTTTATACAACTCTTTTTGTGTATAAATAGGTGTATTTAAGTTACTAATATCAAATGTATTTTCTCCAATGGTAAATGCTGTATCAAATTCTTGTTCTAAAAGATAAACACTAACTTCTGAATTGTATCTAAAGTTTTTTACATAATGATATGCTTCTGACTCAAGCTCTGTATTGTCTCTAGCAGTAAATTTTGATGTTTTTAAAGTAGGTATTTCTCTTAAATCTAAGGTTTCTGATGATGATAAAATAGCAATGTCTGTATTAGTTGGTATGGTAATTCCGTTTTGTACAATTTGATATTGATAAGGAATTAAATCTACCTTGTATTCTCCAGTTTCTGTATTCGTAACAACTATTTTATCAAAATTATTAGAATTAATGTCTCCTTTAAAAGTAATTTGTGCAACACCAATGTTGTTATTTGCAGATACTGTTTCTAACAATTCATTTTCTGTGTCTTCAAAATTAGTATAGGTTCTTTTGCCATTAAAACCAAAACCAATAGGTTTTTCAAACTCTTTTTTACCCCCCACAACTTTACCTACTAAAGAAACTCTTGTGGTGTCTATAAACCATCTGGTTTCTACTTGATCTTCAAAAAATGTAAAGGTACCTGTTTCTGGAAAACGCCCATTTAAGGCAAAAACATGTCCTTCTTTTTTTACTTCTACTCTATGATTTCCAATAGGCACATCTACAGTAAAAGTACCATCTGCAGCTGTTAGTACAGGTTGATTATCGTCATCAAACACAAGATTGCCATC
>CAXBAC010000362.1:0-2142 GCA_963973485.1 uncultured Polaribacter sp.
AAAAGCTCGAATTTGGGCAATAATGCAGCATTTGGAATTGTAGGAGTATACGTGTTTATTTTTTCAATTACATCATTAAATTTACCACTTTTATACAAATAATATATTTCTTTATAAGTACTTTCTACTTCACTTATTTCAGTTTGCTCAGAGAATTTTATATCAGGATTTAAAATTACCTGCGCAAATTTGGTTTCTGGAAAACTCGTAAGAATTACCTCTTTATAAATGTTGGCTTTATTAGTGTTGCCTAAAGCATTATTAATTTGATATAAATGCCAATTTATAGGTAAAATTAACTCCTTTTTAGGTTGTAGACTAGCCAGTCGTTCTAATCTTTGTTTTGCTAAGTCTAGGTTCTTGAATTGCTCTTTATAGATTAAACCTAACTCGTAAAGCGCTTTATTTCTGCTAACTTTTAAACTATCTATAGTGTTTTTTTCTGTGGGTATTTTACTTAAATAAGTATCCAAATTATACCTAGGGTTTATAGCAGAAGTTTGTTCGGTATCTGTTAACGTGATGTTTGTTGTACTTTTATTAGACCATCTCCAATTATCTTCTAACTTTCTGTTTCCCCAAATTTTTTGAAATTCATTTTTACCAAAACTTAATGATTGGTTATTGTAAAAGTACCAATCTCCTTTATTGTTATTTTGCAAACCGTTGTTAACATTTGCAAAAGCCAATTGGTTTAATCTTAACTGTGCAGCTTCTTCATCTGCTGTTTTAATTTTATCTATATAGTCTTCGAAATACTTTTTTTGAGCTTCTTCTGATAGGTTTACAATTTTTAAAATACTATCGTTTACAGCAACAGTTTTCTCAAAATTTATTAACGAAGCTAAATTGTTGTATTTTCTTTTGATACGTCTAACTCTTAAGTTTAACGTATCTTTTGCAACTTGCAAAACACTATCATAATATGCACTTGCAGCCTGATAATTAGTTTCCTTAAAGTATAAATTTCCTAGTTTTTCGTAAGTAAACGTTTTTTGCTTATCACCAGCATTTTCTGCTTGCAAAGATTTGTTGTAGTTGTTGATGGCTAAAGAAATACTATCATTTTTTTGATGCAAAACACCTGCTTGATAATAAAGTTCATCTAAATATGGCCTATTTTCTCTATCTGTTATTAATTCGTTTAAGGTGCTTAAAACTACTGCAGCAGTAGAATCATTTGATGCATTTTTAGCCAATTCTATATTGGCATGGATTTTATATTTGTAAGGTGCTTTTTTAAAGTTGGCCAACTTATTAAATACGTAATTTGATGAATCTTTTTTGTTTTCGAACCTGTAGATTTGCCCTAAAACAAAAAGGTTTCTGGCTCCTTGAGCATTGTTCTCTAAAGTTCGAGTAGCAAGTTTTAAGTGTTTTTTTGCTTTTTGTAAACTATCACTTTTTACATAAGCCATAGCCATTGTAGTGTGTGCTTGTTCTTTTATTTTATTGGGCAATTCCGCTTCAAGTGTATCTCTAACCACCAATAAAAGCTTCATGGCTTCAATAGCAGTTTCTTCATTATCTAATCTAATATTAGATTTCGCACGCCAAATTTTTGTTTCTGCAATTAAATCTGCATTTGGGTAATTGGCAATTACATAATTAAAAGCTTCTACAGCTGGTATAAACCGTTGTTGATAATAACGTGATTTTCCTAACAGTAAATACGCATCATCTATTTGCCTATTCCTTTCTATACCATCAATATTCATGGCGTGTTTTTGAATAGCTTTTACGGCTTTTTCTTCAGCTCTTTCAAAAGTTGTTGTGGTTGTTTTTTCATCGCTATTATTATTATTAAAACCTGCACCTGGGCCATTATTGAATTTAGGAACTATAAACTTATCTTCTTCAAAGGAAATTGGCTCTATTGATAATTGCTCAAACCAGTCGTCTTTGTAGTTGTTGTTTATTTCTTCAATTCCTTTCTCAAAAGCGACATTACCATTGTAAAGAATATTGTATTTTGTAGTAAGTGCGTGATAATTTCTATTGATAATAGAATCTTTTTTTGTGCTACATGCATACATTGCAAGACAAAAAAGTAGAAAGGCAAATATTTTACAAGTGTTTTTCAATCCCTAGAAATCTAAATTATTTTTATGCACAAACTAAAAGCTGTAATGTAAACTATTT
>CAXBAC010000363.1:0-2137 GCA_963973485.1 uncultured Polaribacter sp.
ATTGCACAAGTAACAATACAGTTGCTGGTACACAAATGAAATCTTTTCCAGAAACTGATATTCCTTTAGTTTGTGATATGAGTTCAGATATTTTTTCTCGTCAATTAGATTTTAAAAAGTTCGATTTAATTTATGCTGGTGCTCAAAAAAATATGGGACCTTCTGGAACTACTTTAGTAATTGTAAAAGAAGAAATTTTAGGAAAAGTAGAAAGGCATATTCCATCCATGTTAAATTATCAATTGCATATAGAAAAAGATAGCATGTTTAATACACCTGCAGTTTTTCCAATCTATGTTTCTATGCTTACTTTACAATGGTTAAAAGATTTGGGTGGTATTCCTTTTATTGAAAAAGTAAATGCTAAAAAAGCATCACTTTTGTACACAGAAATTGACAGAAATCCTTTATTTAAAGGATTAGTTGCAAAAGAAGATAGAAGCACTATGAATGCAACATTTGTGTTAACAGATGAATCTTTAACAGAGCAATTTGATACAATGTGGCAAAAAGCAAATATAAATGGTTTACATGGCCATAGAACTGTAGGTGGTTACAGAGCAAGTATGTACAATGCTTTGCCTCTATATTCTGTTCAAGCTTTGGTTGATGTAATGCAAGAATTAGAAAGAAAAAATTAATGTATAAATTAAATATTTAATCAACTTTAAATATTTTAATCTTTTTATATCAATGAAAATATTAATAAATAATACTATTTCTAAAAGCGGTTTAGAAGCTTTAGAAGAATCAGGTTTTGAAGTAATAGAAACAAAAGTTGCTCAAAATCAACTAGAAAATTACATTTTAGAAAATAATATTGATGCTATTTTAGTAAACAAAACAACTCAAATAAGACAAGAACTCATTGAAGCTTGCCCTTCTTTAAAGTTAATAGCAACCACAAGTGCATCAATGGATAATATTGATGTTGGTTATGCTACAGATAATGGCTTACATGTTGTAAATGCTACCAAAGCAGTTGCAAGTTCTGTTGCAGAATTGGTTTTCGCTCACTTATTTGGAATGGCACGTTTTTTACACTCTGCAAATAGAGAAATGCCTTTAGAGGGCGATATGCGTTTTAATGAATTACAAAAAGCTTACGCTCAAGGAACAGAATTAAGAGGCAAAACAATAGGAATTATTGGTTTTGGAAAAGTTGGGCAAGAAGTTGCAAAAATTGCAATAGGTTTAGGAATGCATGTTTTAGCAAATGACACTATAGTTCAAGAAGCAACTATAACTTTAGACTTTTTTAATGCTCAAAAAATGGCATTTCAAATAGAAACAGTAAGTAAAGATACTATCTATAAAGAAGCTGATTTTATTTCTTTAAATGTTTCAGAACAAGAAACTCACTTAATTACAGCCACAGAGTTTGAAAAAATGAAAAATGGTGTTGGATTTATTAATACAGCAAAAGGTGGCGTTCTAAATGAAGTTGATTTAGTAAATGCTATAGAAAGTGGTAAAGTACAGTATGCAGCTTTAGATGTTTTTGAAACAGAACCAACTCCTGCTGTACAATTATTAATGAATCCAGAAATATCTTTAAGCCCTAATTTAGGAGCTTCAACAAAAGAAGCAGAAGAAAAAACTGGATTAGAAATTGCAAATCAAATTATAGCATTGCTTCATTAAAATTAAGAACTAAAATGGCCATTGTAAAACCTTTTAAAGCTGTAAGACCAATTAGAGATAAGGTTGCTCTTGTTTCTTCAAAATCTTATGAAACTTACACACCTGCAGAATTAGGAGCAAAATTAAATTTTAATCCTTTTAGTTTTCTGCACATTTTGAATCATGATTATAAATATCATCAAGAGGTTTCTAGCGATCAACGTTTTCAAATGGTTAAGAAAAAATATAAAGAGTTTAAGGAACTTCGACATTTTGCAAAAGACGAGAATCCTGCTTTTTATATTTATCAGAAAATTACTCCTAAAAAATCGTATTGTGGAATAATTTCAGCTGTTTCTGCAGATAATTATCATAATAATGTCATCAAAAAACACGAAGATACTTTACAAAAAAGAGAACAACTTTTTAAAAAATATTTAAAAAATACAGGTTTTAATGCAGAACCTGTATTACTTACATATCCTGATAATAATGTGATTGAGAACATCATAAA
>CAXBAC010000364.1:0-2134 GCA_963973485.1 uncultured Polaribacter sp.
AGTTAGAGTTATTGGGGGATGTGATGCTGATGAAAATTTAAATTTTCATTTAATCTTATGGAACTATTGATAACTTAAATTTCCACAGTTTTTCTAATAAAGATAAATTTAAACTTACATTCTCATCACCAAGAATAGATGCTTATGGAAATGAATTAAAAGATGTTTTGTTAAGAACAGATAATCAAAATCCGCTTTATAATTCACATTTAACAGCCTCTGAATTCAATACAAAATATTACAATATTTCTAAGTTAAACTTATTGAATAGAACTCAAAATGATACGCTGTTTTTTAAATCAGAATTTAATGGAGGATTACAAGATAAAGAGAATTTTAATTTAGATTTTTATTATACAATTAATCAAGATAAAAAATCTGTTTTAGGTTTTGAAAAATCTACATTCGTATTTAAAAATACAGCTTGGAAAATAAATCCTGATGAAAAAAGTACAGATAAAATTGTATTCGATTTAAAAAATGATGAATTTAATTTTAATACTTTTAAATTAACATCTGGTGAACAAAAAATTGGATTTACTGGTAGTATTGTTGGTGAATCTGAAAAAACACTTTTAGCAGAATTAACCAAAGTAAATCTGCAGAGTTTTTTACCAGAAATAGACAGTTTAGCGTTAAAAGGCAGTGTAACAGGAAATGTAGATTTTGTTCAAAAAGACAATCTATACAAACCAGAAGCGTTACTTGTTATTAAAGATTTTGAAGTCAATGATTTTAAACAAGGAGAATTGGCAATTAATGTTATAGGAGATAATGCTTACGATAAATTTAATGTAGATTTATCAATAAAAAATGAAAAAGTAAAAAGTATTGCAGCAACTGGAACGTTAGATTTTTCAAATAAAAGACCATTAATAGATTTACAAGTATTTTTAGAAGATTACAATTTAGAAGCATTTAGCCCTCTAGGTAAAGATGTAATTTCTTCTTTAAGAGGTATTGTTTCAGGAGATTTTAATTTAAGAGGTTTTTTAAGAAACCCAGAAATGAATGGTACTTTACGTTTGAGCAACGCTGGTTTAAAATTTCCATATTTAAATGTTGATTTAGATTTTGTAGGGCAATCAACAATTTCACTTTCAGAACAATCTTTTATTTTAGAAAACATTCAACTTTTGGATACGAAATACAAAACAAATGGTAGACTGTTGGGTAATATTACACATCAAAATTTTGAACAATGGTTTTTGGATTTAGAAATTGTAACAGATAATTTATTGGTTTTAGATACAAAAAACACTGAAGAAGCCTTGTATTATGGTACAGCTTTTATAGATGGTTCAGCTTCAATAACAGGTTTAACAGATCAATTAGATATTACAGTAAATGCCCAAACCAATCCTAATACAAAATTCGTTGTACCGTTAAAAGATATTGAAACTGTAGATAGTTATCAGCTAATTCATTTTAAAACAGATAAAATGGATACAGAAGAAAGACAAAGAAAACTGGCAGAAGAAGCTATAAAAGGCTTGTCTTTAAATATTAACTTAGAGGTAACTAAAGATGCAGAAGCACAAGTTGTAATAGATGAAGTGAATGGGAGCCAATTAACAGGTAGGGGGTCTGGTAATTTACAAATTATGATAAATACCAGAGGTAGGTTTGATATGTTTGGAGATTATACCATAGATACAGGAGTATATGATTTCAAATATGGAGGAATTATAAACAAGCCTTTTGTAATTCAAAATGGAGGAACTGTTTCTTGGAATGGGAACCCTTATGAGGCAGATTTAGATGTTACAGCAATTTATAAAGCCAAAGCAAATCCAGGGGTTTTATTACAAAACTTTAATTCAAACAGAAAAGAAGAAATAGATTTAGTAACTAGAATAACAGGTGGTTTATTCGATTCTAAGCAAGAATTAGATATTCAATTAACAAATGTAGACCCAACCATTGCAAGTGAGTTAGAGTTTGTGTTGAATGATAATAATATCAATGAAAAAACTACTCAATTTATATCATTATTAGCACTTGGATCTTTTAGAAATCCAGATAGAGTTAGTTTTGATGTAAATAATACCTTAACAGGTACAGCATCAAGTGCATTAGCAACTGCTTTTTCTAGTATTTTAAACAATCCAGATAGCAAATTTCAATTGGGTGT
>CAXBAC010000365.1:0-2131 GCA_963973485.1 uncultured Polaribacter sp.
TTTTGACGGAATGAATTTACGTTACCATAAACATCTGGCTTAAACATCATATCGTTTAAATCTGTCATAAATGCAGATAGCTTATATTCATTTCCATACAATTCAGAATTTGATAGTCTTTGTAATGTATTAGGGTGCATAATATGAGCTAAAACACTTGTTTGATAGCCTAGTACCTGCTCATGAATTTTAGGGTCTTCTGGTCCACCAAAGAAATTATACCCTCTTCTTTGACTGGCTAAATAATTATAAACTTCTTTTGGTGTGCTAAAAGCATCAGGAGAAAATATATATTTATCTAAAGCATCCATTGCTCTTTTTTGATCTTTTAAACTTACAGGTGTGTAAGGCTGTGTGCCTCCTTTTTGACCATAAGTAGATCTATCAACATAAACCCCACCAATAAACCTTGAAACTACGCCACCTGCAATTCTGGTTTGATTGTGTAACGTATAATAAGCTCTTCTCAATTCTTCATACGTTTCTCCCTGTTTTGTAAATTGATTTTTTAGATTTTTCATCATATCATTCACTAACTCAAATCGATTTATTGAGTAAGTAATTTGATCGTTAGATAAATCACCAATCATTACTCTTGGGTCGATTGCTTTTCCAGGAGAACGCATATCATCTGCATCATTACCAAAAATTAGTTCTGGTTCTGTAGACCTTTCCAACAAAGCATTTCTTTCATTTTCATTTTTAAATGGCATATACCCAAATTGAATTGCCCAAATATCATAAGGCCCAACATTCATATCATAATATTGTCCTTGTTTGCTTCTATCATTAGTTATATTAATACCTGCATAATCCATTACAGAACCAGTTAACGCTTTCCCTTTAATAAAATCTGCATCTGCTAATTGTTCTGGAGAATATACTTGAGAAGCTTTCATATTATGATTTAATCCTAACGTATGTCCAACTTCATGCATAATTAAAGATTTCATACCTTCTTTTTTAATGCCTTCCATTTCTAAGTCAGATGCTCCAGAAGCTTGTAAAACTGCTGTGCCTAATTGCAAATTTTCGTGCATAATGTGCCCTGCAGAACAATACAATAAATTATTTTTTGCTAAATATTTTTTAGCTTCCAATTCTGCTGATGTTTCTAAATTCATGTTTGCAGCAGCATTGTTGTACAATTGGTCTCCAAAAACTCTATTGGTAAAATGAACAAATTCTAACATGATATCTGCCCCTAAAATTTCACCAGTTCTCGGATTTACGAAGCTTGGTCCATAACCTCCAAAATCTTACATCTCCAGCATCCCAAGTTGCATCATCTGGTTGCATTTTTACAACCATAGCATTATTAAAACCAGCTTTTTCAAAAGCTTCATTCCATGCTAAAACCCCTTCTTTAATGGTTTCTCTCCATTCTACAGGAGTCGATTTTTCCATCCACCAAGTTATAGGTGTAACTGGCTCAGAAATTGCTGCTTCTGGGTTTTTCTTTACCAATCTCCATCTGTGAATCATATCTCTATAATTTACAGTTGCAGTGGTAGTCATATCATTAGTTTCCGTTAAGAAATAACCAACTCTAGCATCATCCATTCTTGGCTCATAGCCTTCTTCTGGCATATTCATAAATGTATGAAATACCTTTATAGAAACATTTCTACCATCTGTTACAGCAGCAGAACCACCATTAATTACATTTGGATTAGAATATACATATTCAGTTTTTACATTTGTGTTTTCTGGATAGTTTTTAATTTCATTGATTTTAGATTTACTTTTATCAAACCTTCCTAAACTAAATGCAAAAGGAGATTGCCCAGGAAAACGTGGTTGTTTAATTCTAGTAAATGTCTCTGATAGAAATAAACCATTTGCATCAATTAAATATTCTCC
This sequence comes from uncultured Polaribacter sp., assembly GCA_963973485.1. GTDB lineage: Bacteria > Bacteroidota > Bacteroidia > Flavobacteriales > Flavobacteriaceae > Polaribacter. The sequence continues at coordinate 1,864 of CAXBAC010000365.1, forward strand.
TTTTTCATCATCTGAAGCTAACAATTTTCCACTTGCAATAACTGCATCACTAATATTAGCATCAGCAGATTTTGAAAGTGCATTATTTTCATCAAAATAAAAAGACGTATTAGGAGCTAAAAACTCTAAACGATTAAAGTATTTTGTAACATGAAATACACTTGAACCATTATAAGAACCTCTGTAGGCACCAGCTTCAGTAACCCCGTTTGCAATTTGAGAAAAGTAAATAAAATCTTTATTAAGTTGATTTTCTTTGACTAAAAGC
>CAXBAC010000366.1:0-2097 GCA_963973485.1 uncultured Polaribacter sp.
TTAGGATACATGTGTAACCAAGTTTGCGAACATTGTCATGTAGATGCTGGTCCAGACAGAAAAGAAATCATGACTGTAGAAACTATGCAACAATGTTTAGAAGTCATTAAAAAAACAGAAGCACATACTTTAGATTTAACAGGTGGTGCTCCTGAAATGAATCCTAATTTTAGATGGTTTGTAGAAGAAGCGTCTAAAGCTGGAATTAAAGACTTTATTGTTCGTTCTAATTTAACAATTATTAGAGCCAACAAAAAATATTACGATTTACCAGAATTCTTTAAAAAACACAATGTACATGTGGTTTCTTCTATGCCTCATTGGACTCGTGGAAAAACAGATAAACAAAGAGGTGATGGTGTTTTTGATAAATCTATAAAAGCTTTACAAGAACTGAATGCAGTTGGTTATGGAATGCCTGGTTCTGATTTAAAATTAGACTTGGTATACAATCCTTCAGGTGCTTTTTTACCTGGAGATCAGCAAGCTTTAGAAAATGATTTCAAAAAAGCACTTAAAGCTGACTTTGATATTGATTTTCACAGTCTTTTTGCCATTACAAATTTACCAATCAGTCGTTTTTTAGATTATTTAATTGCTTCCGACAATTACGAAGATTATATGCATTCTTTGTTAGATGCTTACAATCCTGCAGCTGTAGAAAATGTAATGTGTACCAACACCATTTCTATAAGTTGGGATGGTTGGTTGTATGATTGCGATTTTAACCAAATGCTAAATTTAAAAGTTGCTAGTAAAGTAAAACACGTTTCTGATTATAATGAAGAATTGTTACAAAACAGAAACATCATTATCAACCAACATTGTTATGGTTGCACAGCTGGTGCAGGAAGCAGTTGTCAAGGAGTTGTTGCATAAAATCTAAATTTGAATACAAAAACTGCCATATTAATTTTTGCAAATTCAGCTGAAAAAGATGCTGAAAGAAAATCATTTCTTTCTTCTGAAGCTTTTTCACAACTGAATAAACACACTTTAAAAACGGTAGAAAAATCTGGAATTACATATTTTCATTTTTCAGAAAAACAACAAGTTGGAAACTCTTTTGGAGAACGTTTCTCTAATGCTATTGAAACTATTTTTAACAAAGGGTTTGACAACCTAATTACCATTGGTAATGATACTCCACATTTAAGATCACATCACTTAGTTGATACTATGCATCAACTAGACACAAGTGATTTGGTTTTGGGCCCTTCAAAAGATGGTGGCTTTTATTTAATGGGGATAAAAAAAATACATTTTGATAAAAACACCTTCTTAAAATTACCTTGGCAAACATCTAAACTGCAAAATTATATTACCTCTGTAATTAAGTCTAAAAACCTCATTATAAAATTCTTAGAACATTTACAAGATATTGATTTTAAAGAAGATGTTCAAAAAATAATCTACAGTTTTAAAGTAATTCCGAGATCGATTTTTTCGATATTTAAAAAATTACTATTCAATCAAAAGCAATTTTTTATGGAGAATACTATCTCCATTCAAAATACTTATGCCACTCCAAATTCCAACAAAGGTTCTCCTATAATTTTTGCGTAACTCTAAATTATATTGAAATCATCAATATAAAATCAACATATTTTACACAAAAATTATACTTAATGAAACATACTTTTATGTGGATTATTCTGTTTGTTACTAGCATCAGTTTTTCACAAATTAAAATTTCGGGAAAAGTAACCGATAAAAATTCAGGAATAGGAATTCCTTCTGTAAACATTTCAACGTCATCAGAAAATGGAACAACTTCAGACTTTAATGGAACGTATAACATTGAAGTTACAGATCAAAATCAAATCTTAACCTTTTCGTATTTAGGTTACAAAACTCAAAAAATAAAAGTTGGAGATGCAACCATTCTAAACGTTCAATTAGAAGAAATTGAAACCAATTTAGATGAAGTTGTAGTTACAGCCTTAGGTTTAAATAGAAAAACCAAAGAACTTGGGTACGTGGTTCAAGAAATAAAAGCCAAAGATGTTGCTGAGGTAAAAACTGTAAATTTTCTAGACAATTTATCTGGTAAATTAGCAGGTGTTACTATTTCACAAGGAGCTACAGGTGTGGGTT
>CAXBAC010000367.1:0-2070 GCA_963973485.1 uncultured Polaribacter sp.
GGTCTGTTGCCTTTTTCTATATAGGCTTGCATTTGTATTCTGTAAGCATCTTCCCAAGCAGCATCTATTTGTAAGGCTTTTTGTGCTAAACGTATACTTTCTAGAGGATTTTCTTTAAGTAATATTTCTGCTAAAGTTATGTACGCTCCTAAAATTAATAGTTGCGATTTTTCTCTTTCTTCAGAAGTCCAATCTTCATAAATTCTATTAGGTAAATACGTACCTTTATACAAATCTATTGCATTTTGGTAGGCTTGTTTAGCAATATTATTTTGGTTGCCAAAACATTGATTGCCAATAATTATATATTTCTCTAAAGCTTCTACATCAACACAAACTTTGGTTAAATCAATTTGATAACTAACACCTTGCCTTAAAATAAATTCAGGCTCAGTTCTAGAAGCTCTGTTGGGTTCTAATACTTTATTGATGCCATGTAAAGCCACTTTAAAATCACGATCATTCCAATCTTCCCAAAGATTGTCCATAATTTTTTCTTTATGGAGTGCATTTCTTTGACGATATGAAACCAAATATTGCAGTAATTGAATCGTTTTATCTCTTCCCCATTCTTTAGCGTCAATTTTTTGTTGCGCTCTCCACAGATTAAAACCTCCTAATGTTTCAATGCGAATTGCTGCATTTTTTACAAAGAAATTTAATTCGGTAAGTTGTTGAAGGAAGTCTGACATGGAGTATTCTATTTTTTATTAATAGCATCCATTTTTGTAGATAGTTTTTTGATGTCTGCTGATAAACGCTCTATTTGATTCTGAATTTTATTAAAATCTGATCTTGATGCAACTCTCCATTGATCTACTTGTACTTTTTCTGATAATTCTTCTCCAAGATTATTAATTTGATCTTGTAGTTGATCTTGAAAGTGTTCAAATTGCTTTTTAGGATCTTTTATGGTGTCTCTTAGTACTTTTGGACCAACATCCTTTATGGTTTTCCACATAGACAGACTTTTGCCAAGAATACTTTCTTGTTTTTCTGATGATTCGTGTTTGGTTGCTTCCTCTGTAAGTTCAGCTAGTTTTTTTTGCATAAAAATTAATGCATCATTAAAATCTGAAAAACGTTTTTCGTCTCCATCTTGAACGTGGGTAACTTTTCCTCTCCATTGAACTTTAGATTCGTCATTTTCTTCAAAAATTCGCTGTTGAAAACGAACCAAAAAAGATGCGTTTTGTTCTTGTTTTTTTGTCATCTTATTAAATTTTAACCAGGTTCTTTTTCAGAACCAACTTCGTATCTAATTAATCCTTTAAAGGCCTCATTTACGGTATTTCCTTCATACAACACTTTATAAATTTGATTAGATATTGGCATATCAATGTTGTATTCTTTAGCTAACTCCATCACTACTTTTGCTGTTTTTACACCTTCAGCAACTTCGTTCATTTCATTAATGATTTGCTCTAAATTTTTACCTTTTCCTAATTGATACCCTACATGATGATTTCTACTTTTAGCAGAAGAACAGGTAGCTACTAAATCACCCATGCCTGCTAAACCATAAAACGTACGTTGTTTACCACCCATTGCTGTTCCTAATCTAGTGAGTTCTGCTAGCCCTCTTGTAATAATTGCTGCACGTGTATTATCTCCAGCATTAGCTCCATCACCCATGCCTGTTGCAATGGCTATTATGTTTTTTAGAGCGCCTCCTAATTCGCAACCAATAACATCAGAATTTGTGTACACTCTAAATAAACCAGAGCTAAAAACATCTTGCAACTTAGAAGCAATAGTTTTATCAACCATGGCAATAACTGCAGCAGCAGCGTTTCCAAAATGGATTTCTTTAGCTAGATTTGGTCCTGTTAAAACTCCTGCAGGATGACCAGGCATAATTTCTTCTATTATTTCTGTCATTCGCATTTTTGTGCTAATTTCTAACCCTTTTGCTAAGTTTATAATAGGTACCCAAGGTCTAATATGTGGTTTAGCTTCCAATAACACTTCTCTAAAACTTTGTGCAGGAACTCCCATAACAATTACATCTGCTTCTTCAACAGTTTCTTTTATAGAGGTTGATGCTTGCAAACTTGGAGTTAGTTTAGC
>CAXBAC010000368.1:0-2064 GCA_963973485.1 uncultured Polaribacter sp.
TAGATTTGTTTCTGAAGTAATACCAGTATAAGTTACATCTGCTTTTACTTTAATATCTTGATACTTAAAGGTTTGATATCCAGTACCAGTTGATCCTAATCCAACATATTCACGCCTTTCATAATTTACAGATGATATTGTATTGGCTTTTATATAAAATTTAATAGGTTTTTGAACGTCTGTAAACGTATAAGAAAAAGCCCCTAAATTATTATTTTGTAAAAAATATTCTTGATTATTAAATACAATTTTTGCTTCTTCTGGAACAATATTTCCAACAGTGTTAAAATTAACAGTTATAGATTTGCCTTGTATAACTTGTAAACTTTCATTTACTAACACAAATGAAAAAGGTGCTGGTGGATTGTATGCGATTCTATGATTAACAACTCGATCTAAACTTTGGTTTAAAGAGTCTTTACTTATTGTAAATAAACTAATTACAAAAATAAAAACAGGTAAAATAGCATATTTAAGGTATTTTGAATTTTGCCTAAAATCGATGGCTTTTACAAACGGAATGGGTTGTAATTCTATAGATTTTTGATTAATACTTGCTAAAATTAAATCAGTTTGGTTAGCACTTTCTTTAAGTTGTAAAATATTTAACAACTTGTCTTCTACTTCAGGAAAATGGGCCCCTATAATTTTAGAAGATTCTTGAAGAGAGATTCCTTTTCTAAAGCCTATTAATTTAAAAATAGGAATTGCAATAAACTTAAATAATAAGGTAGCTTCAACTAAAATAAATGTCCAAAATAGAATAGTTCTTGCAGTTGGTTTTAACCAGAGAAAATATTCTAAAAAAAGAGTAAAAAACAAATACAAAACACCTAATGAAAGAAACAAAATTGTTCCTTTTATCAATTCATTTGTATAGTATTTACGTGTAAATTGATTTAATTTTTGCTGTATGTTACTAAATTGGCTCCTCATCAACAAATAAAAGTACTATTTTTACTATACAATAGAATAAAATTAGTGTTAAAACAATTTGTAAGCTTTAACATTATTGAGCTACTAAATAATCAAAATTCAACCAAAATGAGAAAACCAATAGTATTTTTAGGATTGTTTATAAGTTCTATTACATTCGCACAAAGTCCATGGACAACTGAAAAAGGACGTTTTTTTACTAGTTTATCCTACTCTACCATTTCTAACTATAATGAAATCTTTGGTGATCCAGATTATTTTACTAGTGGTAATATTACTGATAGAACTTACAAAATATATGGTGAATATGGATTAACCAACAAGTCAAGTTTGCTAGTTAATATTCCTTTTAAAAACATCACTTTAAATGAATATCAGCTATGTAATGCAAACAATTGTGTTGGCGAAAATTATTCAGAATCTTCGTTCGGAAATGTTTCTTTAGGAGTAAAACACAATTTCTACAAAAAATCTTGGGTTTTAACTGGGCAATTAAATATGGAATTTAATACAAGTTCATATGATTCCAATTCAGGAATTAGAACTGGTTATGATGCTTATACGTTTTCACCTTTATTTTTAGCAGGTACAAGCTTTGGAAAAAACTATTTTCAATCTTTTATTGGAGCAGAAATTAGAACAAACGATTACAGTTCTAATTTAAAAATTGGTGGAGAAATTGGTAGAAAATTAACTCAAAATATATGGTTAATTGGTTTTGTAGATATTTCTCAATCTTTAGAAAATGGTGATATTCTTTTACCAAACAGAAATATAAGTAACAGTCTTTATGTTAACAATCAAGAATATGTAGCTTATGGCTTAAAAGGGATATTACAATTTTGTGACTTTAGGTTAACTGCAGCATTTGGCTCAGCTTTGTCTGGTAACAACGTACCTAAAACAACAGCATTCTCTATTGGTATTTTTAATACTTTTTAGAAATAAGTTTTAGCTTTGTAATTAAAATGAGTATGAGAAATTTAGCAGATAATATCTACCAATTAGGTTTATACGAAAAGTATCTGTTGAAATATCAGTAGTGTTTTCTTGAGTAAAAAACTTCTCATTTAATAGATTAACACCAGATAATTCTAGTTGCCATTTTGTGTTTTGTGGTTTATATAA
>CAXBAC010000369.1:0-2057 GCA_963973485.1 uncultured Polaribacter sp.
CTCTGTGTCCTGCAGCGATTGCATTTCTTACTCTTGTAAGAAAATCCGCAATTGGATCTGTATACATATATAATTAAATTGCGATTACGGTTTTCAAATATCTCTATTTATGCTACAGATTTCTCTGTGATAATTGAACCTTTAATCAGTTAAATTTCTAATACTCAAAAAAAATAGAGCGTGCAAAGATACACATTCTATTTTTATTAATAAACTTTATTGCAAATTTCTACCAACTTGCTTTTTTAACACCAGGTATTAAACCTTGGTTAGCCATTTCACGAAAAGTTACACGAGAAATACCAAATTGTCTCATATATCCTTTTGGACGGCCAGTTAGTTTACATCTGTTGTGTAATCTAATTGGAGAGGCATTTCTTGGTAATTTTTGTAATGCTTCATAATCTCCAGCTTCTTTTAAAGCTTTTCTTTTTTCAGCATACTTTGCAACTGTACGTTCTCTTTTACGCTCGCGCGCTTTCATTGATTCTTTAGCCATTTCTTAATTTTTTTTGAATGGTAAACCTAATTCGCCTAGTAATGACTTCGCTTCCTTATCAGTATTTGCAGATGTTACGAAAGTAATATCCATACCGTTAATTTTCTTAACTTGGTCAATATTTATTTCTGGGTAGATGATTTGTTCAGTAATTCCTAAATTGTAATTACCTCTACCATCAAATCCATTAGCTTTTATACCGTTAAAATCTCTTACACGTGGTAAAGAAGCAGTAACTAATCTGTCTAAAAATTCGTACATTTTATCACCTCTTAACGTAACTTTTACACCAATTGGCATTCCTTTACGTAATTTAAATGATGCAACATCTTTTTTAGACATTGTAGAAATTGCTTTTTGACCTGTAATTTTAGTCAATTCTTCTACAGCATAATCTATTAATTTCTTATCTGCAATTGCAGCACCAACACCTTTAGAAACAACGATTTTTTCTAATTTTGGTACTTGCATAACATTTTTATAGCTGAATTCATCAGTAAGAGATTTTATTACTCTTTCTTTATATTCTGCTTTTAATCTTGGTACGTAACTCATGATTAATCTTATTTATTCGTTTTTTTAGAGATTCTAGTTTTAGCATCTCCATCAACATTATAACCAACTCTTACAGCAACACCATCTTCAACTAACATTACGTTAGAAATATGTAACGATGCTTCTTTTTTTACAATACCACCTTGAGGGTTTTGTGCGCTTGGTTTAGTATGTTTAGATACTAAATTTACACCTTCTACTAACACTCTGTCCTTATCTTTGATAATTTGTAAAACTTTACCTTCAGATCCTTTATGATCTCCTGCAATAACTTTTACAGTATCTCCTGATTTTAATTTGAACTTCTTCATCTTGTGTAATAATTTACAGCACTTCTGGTGCTAATGATACAATTTTCATGAATTGTTTCTCACGAAGCTCACGCGCAACTGGTCCAAAAACACGAGTTCCTCTCATTTCCTCAGTAGGATTTAAAAGTACACAAGCGTTATCATCAAATCTAATATAAGATCCGTCTTTACGTCTTACTTCTTTTTTAGTTCTTACAACAACTGCTCTAGATACTTGACCTTTTTTTACAGTTCCGTTTGGAGTTGCAGATTTAACTGATACAACAATTTTGTCACCAATACTTGCGTAACGCTTTTTTGTACCTCCTAATACTCTAATTACTAAAACTTCTTTTGCTCCAGTATTATCTGCGACTTTTAATCTTGATTCTGTCTGTAACATATTATTTAGCTCTTTCTAGGATTTCTACTAATCTCCAACGTTTAGATTTACTCATAGGTCTTGTTTCCATAATCCTAACAGTATCTCCTTCGTTGCAATCATTCTGTTCGTCGTGTGCAACGTACTTTTTCGTTTTTAAAACGAATTTACCATACATTGGGTGCTTAACTCTTTTTGTTTCAGATACAACTATAGATTTCTCCATTTTGTTACTAGAAACAACACCAATTCTTTCTTTTCTAAGATTTCTTTTTTCCATCTTTAAAACTGACTATAGAATTATTGTAATTCTATAGTCAGTTTTAAAGAT
>CAXBAC010000370.1:0-2047 GCA_963973485.1 uncultured Polaribacter sp.
ACGAATGGTTAAGAGATTTAACTCAGAATGTAGGAGGTCGTTTATCTGGTTCTCCAGAAGCACAAATGGCTGTTGAATGGGGAGAAAAAGTAATGAAAGAAGTAGGTTTAGATTCAGTTTGGTTACAACCTGTTATGGTTCCACATTGGGTTAGAGGAGAAAAAGAAGTAGCAACTTACACTACAAATGGAATACAAAAAGATGTAGCAATTTGTGCATTAGGGTTTTCTGTAGCAACTCCAAAAACAGGAGTTTTAGCAGAAGTTATAGAAGTTAAAAGTTTGGAAGAAGCAGAAGCTTTAGGTACTAAAATGGAAGGTAAAATAGTATTTTTTAATCGTCCTTTTGACAATACATTAATTCACACTTTTAAAGCTTATGGTGGTTGTGTAGATCAAAGAGTTAGAGGAGCTGCTGTTTGTGGAAAATATGGTGCAAAAGGTGTAATTGTACGTTCTATGACAAACTCTATTGATGATTTTCCTCATACAGGAACCATGAGTTATGGAGATTTACCAGAAGAAAAACACATTCCTGCTGCTGCAATTAGTTCTTTAGCTGCAGAAAATTTAAGCAAAGACTTAAAAGCAAACCCTAATTTAAAATTTTACTTTAAACAAAGCTGTGAAACCTTACCAGATGCACCTTCATTTAATGTTGTTGGCGAAATTAAAGGTACAGAAACTCCAGAAAACATATTTGTTGTAGGTGGTCATTTAGATTCTTGGGATTTAGGTGAAGGTGCTCATGATGATGGAACAGGAGTTGTGCAATCATTAGAAGTTGCACATTTATTTAAGAAAAATAATATCAAGCCAAAAAATACAATCAGAATTGTTTTCTTTATGAATGAAGAAAATGGAACTAGAGGTGCAAAAAAGTATGCAGAATTAGCAACTCTTAATAAAGAGAATCATATTGGAGGTTTAGAATCTGATGCTGGAGGACATACCCCAAGAGGATTTTCTATTGATGCAAATTCAGACAATACTGAACTTTTACAAAGCTGGAAAAAATTATTAGCTCCATATGGTTTACATGATATTGATAAGGGTGGCTCAGGTGCAGACATTAGCCCTCTAAAAGATGAAAATGTAACACTTGTTGGTTACAGACCAGATTCACAACGTTATTTCGATTATCATCATACAAGCAGAGATACTTTTGATAAAGTAAACAAACGTGAACTAGAGTTAGGTAGTGCATCTATGGCTAGTATTGTGTATTTAATGGATAAATACCTGTATGCAAACACTCCTGTAAAACCATAAATTTTGGATACAATTATTCTAATATTAAAAATAATATATGGTGCTTTTTTCTGTTTCGCAGGCATTATGCATTTTATAAGACCACAATTTTTTAAACATTTTATACCTTGTTTTTTTCCAAAAAAATTGGTAAACTATGTTATTGGTTTTATTGAATTCTCATTAGGCTTTGCTCTATTCTTCTCAGAAACAGTTCAAATGGCATCTTTAGGCATCATCTTTTTATTAGCATTTTTATTGCCTATTCATATTTGGGATGTTACCAAAAAAAGACCCGCAATTGGATCTAAAATAATTGCTATAGTAAGAATTCCATTTCAGTTTGTTTTAATGTATGGGGTTTATTTAATTTACATCAATTCATAAATTTTTAATCATGAAAAAAATACTTTATATTTTTATAATCTGCTCATTTATAACATCTTGTCAAAAAGAAAAAGCTGATTTAATTGTAATAAATGCAAACACATATACCGTTAATAATGAGTTTGATACAACTGAAGCGTTTGCTATTAAAGATGGTAAATTTATAGCTGTTGGTACAAGCAAAGAAATTGAAGAAAAATATGAAGCATCAACTATTTTAGACGCCAAAAACCAAACTATTGTTCCTGGTTTAATAGATGCACATTGTCATTTTTTACGATTTGGTACGGGTTTGCAAACTGCAGATTTAAATGGCACAAAAAGTTATGATGAAATTTTAGAAAGGCTAGTTGCTTTTCAAAAAGAAAAAAACACTTCTTTTATAAAAGAAGTGTTTTTTTCTTTTTGAA
>CAXBAC010000371.1:0-2040 GCA_963973485.1 uncultured Polaribacter sp.
CACCTAAAAAACTTAACGCTTTTGAATATTCTAATTCGTTATTCTTAAAAAAAGGAACTGTAGTTTTTGTGGATTTATGAGCATCACCAAAAACCTGTTTTCTACCATTTTCTTGGACCATTTGCTGGTTTTCTGGCAGTTGTTCTTTTATGGTAACTCCATCATTAAAATACAACATAGAACCAACTATAAGCCCCAAACCAACTTGACCCAACACTTTAAACTTACCACTTAAACCTGCTTTATCTTTTTTGAATACTTTTATATAATCGTCTAAAAAACCAATAAAACCCATCCAAACTGTTGTGATTAGTAAAATGATGATGTAAATGTTATCTAGTTTTGCTAATAGAATTGCAGGAATTAATGTGGCAAGAATTATGATAATTCCACCCATGGTTGGTGTTCCTGTTTTTTGTTGCTGACCTTCTAAACCTAAATCTCTAACGGTTTCACCAACTTGTTGTTTGCGTAAAAAATTAATAATTCTCTTACCGTAAATTGCTGATATTAATAATGATAAAATAAAAGCAGCAGCTGCTCTAAATGTAATAAACTGAAAAACACTTGCACCAGGAATGCTAAATTGACTCTCTAAATATTGAAAAAAATAGTATAACATTCTTATTAATTTTTTAGTTGATTGAAACAGTTTGTTACTTCCTCTAAATCATCAAAATGATTACGAAGTCCATTTATTTCTTGATAATTTTCATGTCCTTTTCCTGCAATTAAAATAATATCTCCACTTTCTGATAACTTACAAGCTGTTTTTATAGCTTGCTTTCTATTAACAACTGTTAATGTTTTTTTGAAATTTTCTGGAGCTACTCCAAGTTCCATTTCATCTAAAATAATTTGTGGATCTTCTGTTCTTGGATTATCTGAAGTAAACACTACTTGATTGCTTAACTGCGAGGCAATATGTGCCATTTTTGGTCTTTTAGTTTTATCTCTATCACCTCCACAACCTACAACTGTAATTACTTTTTCGTTACCAGTTCTAATATCATTTATAGTTTCTAAAACATTCTTTAAAGCATCTGGAGTGTGAGCATAATCTACAATAGCAGTAACATTATCTGATGATTTTGTGTACTGAAAACGACCACTTACACTCTCTAACTGACTAACTATTGTTAAGATTTCTAGCTTTTCTAAACCTAAAAGTTCTGCTGTAGCAATAATTGCTGTTAGATTATAAATATTAAAAACACCAATTAATTTTGTCCAAACCTCTGTACCATCAACAGTAATTAGAGTTCCAGAAATTTGCTTTTCTAAAATTTTGCTTTTAAAATCTGCAACAGTTTTTAATGCATAAGAATACTTTTTAGCATTCGTATTTTGCAACATGTAGTTGCCATTTTTATCATCGATATTTGTTAATGCAAAAGCATTTTTTGGCAAATCGTCAAAGAATTTCTTTTTTACATCTCTGTACTCATAAAATGTTTCATGATAATCTAAATGATCATGAGAAAGATTCGTGAAAATTCCGCCAGCAAAGGTTAAACCTTCTGTTCTCTTTTGATGAATTCCATGAGAGCTCACCTCCATAAAACAGTACTCAACACCAGCCTCTAACATTAAATCTAAATACTTATTTATAGCCACTGAATCTGGAGTAGTATGTGTAGCTTTATATTCTTTTTTATCTACCAAAACTTTAACAGTAGACAAAAGCCCCACTTTGTAACCTGCCTTATGAAACAATTGATATAATAAAGAAGCAATTGTGGTTTTTCCATTTGTACCTGTTACTCCTACAACTTGAAATTTCGTTGAAGGATTATCATAAAAATTGGCAGCCATAATTGCCAAAGCTACATTTGCATCAGCAACTCTTATATAAGTAATATCTTCAATTTTATCGAAAGAAAAACGCTCGCAAACAACAACTTTTGCACCTAAAGCAATAGCTTTATCAACATACAAATGACCATCTACATTTACACCTTTTTGAGCAACAAAAACATCATTTTTACTCACGTTTCTAGAATCGAAGACAAGTTGATTGATATCAATATTTGTGTTACC
>CAXBAC010000372.1:0-2035 GCA_963973485.1 uncultured Polaribacter sp.
TATTGAAAGAACGAATAGTTTAGATTTTTTAATAAACACAGGAGATTCTATGAATGCTCTTGTGAACGAAGTAATTTTAGAAAGTATTTTCTACAAAAACAGTCCTTTACATGATGGAGCAACTATTATTAGAGATAACTATGTTGTTGCAACTAGAGTAGTTCTGCCTATTTCTGATAGTAAAAAAATACCTGCTAGATTTGGTTTAAGACACAGAGCCGCAATTGGTGTTAGCGAAAAAACTGATGCTGTTTGCCTATTAGTTTCTGAAGAAACAGGAGAAATTTCTTATATAAAAGATGGCGAGTTTGTGTTGTATACCACTCAAGAAGAATTAAACGAAAAGCTTAGAGATGATTTAATTTAAAAGCTAAGAAGCTTTATCTAAACTAAATTGTTTGTCATACAAGTTTTTATAATAGCCATTTTCTTTCTCTAATAATTCTGAGTGAGAACCTTCTTCAACAATATGCCCTTTATCCATTACAATAATTTTATCGGCTTTTTTTATAGTAGCTAACCTGTGTGCAATTACAATAGATGTTCTTCCTTTTGTAATAGTTTCTGTTGCATATTGTATCATTTGTTCTGCATGAGCATCTACAGATGATGTAGCTTCATCTAAAATTAAAATACTTGGCTTACTTACATATGCTCTTAAAAAAGCAATTAATTGTCTTTGTCCAGAAGATAACATGGCTCCTCTTTCTTTTACATTGTATTGATAACCACCAGGAAGCGTCTGAATAAAATCGTGAATACCAATTTGTTTAGCTGCTGTTTCAACATCTTCTAAGGTGATGTTTTTATCTTTTAAAGTGATGTTATTTAGAATAGAATCCGAAAATAAAAACACGTCTTGTAAAACAATTGCTACTTGATTTCTTAAACTTTCTATGGTATAATCTTTAACAGAAACTCCATCAATTGCAATAGTTCCAGAATCTATTTCATAAAACCTATTGATTAAGTTGATGATTGTAGATTTACCTGCACCAGTAGCGCCTACAATTGCAATGGTTTGCCCTTGTTTAACTTCCAAAGAAATTCCTTTTAAAACTTCTTCATCTTGCACATAACTAAATCTTACTTTTTTAAAGCTAATGTTACCATCTAAGTTTTCAGCTAAAACAGTTCCGTTTTTATCAATTGAACTATTGGTATCAATTACTTTAAAAACACGTTCTCCTGCAACAATACCCATTTGTAACTGATTAAATTTATCTGCAATTTGCCTTAAAGGTCTAAATAACATTTGTGCAAATTGTATAAAACCCATAATCATACCAACAGTAATTCCTGTATCTTGTATTGCTTGGCCTCCTCCAAACCAAACAATTAATCCTATACCAATTGATGATAAAATTTCTGCAATAGGAAAAAATACTGAATAATACCAAATGGTTTTTATGTACGCTTTTTTATGCTTTTCATTAATTTCTTTAAAATTCTCGTATTCAATTTTTTCACGATTAAAAAGCTGTACGATTTTCATTCCTGTAACTCGCTCTTGTACAAAACCGTTTAAATTTGCCACTTGATTTCTAACTTCTTGAAATGTAGTTTTTATGGCTACTTGAAATAACTTGGTTGCATAAATTAATATCGGTAAAATTGCCAATGTTATCAAAGCTAGTTTCCAATTTAAAATTAACATAATAACAGTTACCGCAAACATTTTAAGAATATCACTTAAAATGGTAAAAACACCATTACTAAAAAAAGCAGCTATTGTTTCAATATCAGAAACTACTCTTGTTACAAGTCTTCCAACTGAATTTTTATCAAAAAAAGACATTTTAAACTGTAAGATATGTCTGAATATTTTTGCTCTTATATCTCTAATTATATGTTGCCCAACCCAATTTGCAAAGTAGATGAAAGTAAATTGCAATAGAACCTCTATTAACAAAACTCCCAACATTAACATGGTATAGTTAAAAAGGCCTTCTTTATCTTTAGTTAGAATATATTCGTCTACAGTATTTATTAAAATGTAAGGAGATAATACTGAAAATAATGCTAAAAGTATTGT
>CAXBAC010000373.1:0-2035 GCA_963973485.1 uncultured Polaribacter sp.
AGAGCTTTGGTAACATCTACTTTTGGAACAGCAATTTGTGAAGAATAATGTGCTATTTTCTCGAATTTTTTAAAATCATCCGTTTTTTTAAACGCGTTTAGTTCATCTTCAGAAAGCTCATTATTAAGCCATTTTAATATGTTTTTATCATCTTTCACTGATTTCTTTTTAGGTACTTTAATAGTATAACAATTTAATGGTAATTTACCCTACTTTAAATTCCGTCTATTTTATTTCTTAGTTTTTTTAAAGCGGATGACATTCGTTTTTCAACTGCTTTTTGAGAAATTTCTAGAAAAGCTGCAATTTCTCTGTATTTTTTACCATCTATTCTATTCATTAAAAAAACTTCTCTTTCTCCTTCAGTTAAGTTTTCGATAGCTTTTTTAAGTTTTACTTTAAACTCTTCTTCTTCTAACAAATATTCTGGACTCTGATTATTTACATCTACATAAGGACTCTGTTTAGCATACTCTAAAACTACCTTTTCATGTTTTACCTTATTTAAAAAAAGATTATTTACTACTGTAAATAAATAAGACTTTGCTTTAGAAAAGTTTACTTTTTCACAATTTTCCCATATTTTTATAAAAGCTTCTTGTACTAAATCTAATGCAGTATTTTGATTGCCACATTTGTAGAATGCAAAATTACTAGCAGATTGTATATGAGCTGTATAGAACTCATTAAAAAAAATATCATCACAAAGCGATTTATTATCCATATAACTATATAAAAGAATAAAAATAAAAAAAAATGGATAACAAAGGTAGGGTAAATTAATGGTTAGTTGTTTTACTAATAGAAGGGCGTATAAAAAGCCATTCGAAAAAAATAAGTAGGGTAAAATGAAACTTAATTGTTTTACTCATAACAACAAGAAATATTAATTATTAAAACGTATTACAATGAAAACTTTAAAAATTTTATCAGTATTTGCTTTATCAGCAGTGTTAGGTTTCTCTTCATGTCAGTCTGAAGAAAGTAGTGAAATAGGTACAAATCCAAATGCAAATTCATCAACATCGCCAACAGCAGCTAATTATGAAAGAGTTGCCATGAATGATGGTTCTAATGATGATTTTTTAGACGGTAATGCTTGTACAGAACTTTTATTTCCATTTTCAGCTACAGTAAATGGGCAATCAGTAACTTTAGTTTCTAGTTTAGATTTTGAAACGGTTTTAAATATTATGGGTGAGTTTAATGATGATAGTGATGCTGTTGTATTTAACTTTCCATTAAGAGTAAGAACAAGTAATTATACAGAGGCAACTATTAATTCACAATCAGAATTTGATGCTTTACAACAAGAATGTGAAAGTGCAGAAGCACAAGGTAGAGATGCAATTTCTTGTGTAAACATTCAGTTTCCAATAACCATGTTAACGTATGATGTAAGTTTAGAGCAAACAGGTAGTGTTGTTTTACAATCAGAAAAACAATTGTATACTTTTATGACAGATTTACAAGGAGATCAATTGTTTAGTGTAAATTATCCCATAAGTGCCACTTTAAAAAACGGAACAACTGTACAATTAAACAGCGATGCAGAATTTCAAGATGCAATTTCAGATTGTTTAGATTTTGAAGACGAAGAAGATGAAGCAGCACAAACTGCAGTAGAGGTAGAAGCTATTTTATCTGGTGTAGCTTTTAAAGTAGAAAGTTTTGTTAGTGCAGGTGTAGATACAGCTAATGACTATGCAAACTGGTCTATAGAATTTACAAACGATTTAAAAGTAGTTGCTAAAAACACAGTAAACGCAACTTTAAGCGAGGTTGAAGGTACTTATGCAGTAAGTTCAGAAACAGAAGCTTTTGTAAACATTACTTTTGCAAGCAATACTGCAGTTAGTGCATTAGGAAATGAATGGGTTGTAGATACTTATAGTGATACTTTAATTTCACTTAAAAGTAAAACAGATGCTTCTGTAACCTTAACTTTTGAAAAGTTATAATAAATAGAAAAATAAGCATACATATGAATTACTTAACAACTGTTTTTAAACAGTTGTTAAGTTTTTAAAATTTT
>CAXBAC010000374.1:0-2034 GCA_963973485.1 uncultured Polaribacter sp.
CGCTTTGTCTTATGACATGGCTAATTTTATATTAAACTATTTTTTACTTAAAAACTTATTAATTTTAGTTTAAAAATTTGTTTATATTATAATGAAAATCACGTTATTATAAAATATGATTCATATAATACGTTAAAAGCAAGCTTACTTTTCAGGGACAAACTTTAATGCAGCACCATTAATACAGTGGCGTTTACCTGTAGTTTCTTTAGGTCCATCATCAAAAGAATGTCCTAAATGACCACCACATGTATTACACTTCAACTCAGTTCTTGCATAACCTATTTTATAATCTACATCTAACTCAACATTACCTTTTACAGCTCTATCAAAAGAAGGCCATCCAGTTCCAGAATCAAATTTATGCTTTGTTTTATATAAAGGTGTTTTACATGCTGCACAAACAAAGGTTCCTTTTTTCTTTATATTATTTAAATCGCTAGAAAATGGTTTCTCTGTTCCTGCTTCGCGTAAAACATAATATGCCATTGGAGAAAGTTGTTTTTTCCATTCAGCATCAGTTTTTGAAACTTTATAGTCTTTATTTTCTTTTGATTTTTTTTGTGCATTTCCAACACAACTAATCATTACAAAAAGTATTAAAAGAGTACCTATTTTTTTCATGTAATCTACTTTAAAAAATTTATAATTTTTTTGCACACTTCTTTACTTCGTAAAATTTTTGTGTGACCTAATCCATTTGTGACAAATAATATACCACTTTGTAGATTTAGACGAATGTTTATTGCACAACTTACAAAAACATCTCTATCTAAAACGTCATGAATTACTAATGTTGGTACTTTTACCTTACTTGCTGCAGTACTGGTAGAAAAGTCGTCTGAATTTACCTTCCATTTTTTATTTAAATAATGTAATAATTGTATGCCAAACATATTTGTTAAACCTAAGTTTTTGGCATAACTGTATATAATGTCTGACATTTTATCACCAGAACCAATTGTCACTATTTTTTTAAATATTGGAGTTTCAGCTTGAGTGTTTACAATAGCCATTGCTCCAAAAGAATGACCAATAGCTGCTTCAAAAGGACCAAAATTATTATGAATTGCCTTTATTGCAGCTATATATTCTAAAAGGTTTGTTGTTTTTCCTGATGATTTTCCATGTGAAGGAGCATCAAAAGAAATTACCATAAAACCGTTTTCTAATAAATAATTAGCAATCATAAAGAGTTGTGTGCTTCTGCCTGCCCAACCATGGGTTAGTAGTACTTTTTTATTTGAAAAACCATAGGATAAAAGGTGTATGTTTTTTTGAATATCAGCTACATATAGATTCTTATTTTGAGCACTATTTTTCATACCTAATTCCCTTTTAGGTGTTTTGAAGTTTATGGGTGTTGTAAATAATTTTGCAGCTAGGTATGTTGTAAGTTTACTTGAAAAGAAATTTAATATTTTGATTAAGATTTTTACAAACCTTGGTATGGATAAACTAGATTCCATTTTTTGTTGATTAAAAAAATCGTTCATCATAAAAATTATCAAAAAGGTTCTTTAAATTAGTAATAAAGCACAAATATTGTGTATTTAATTAATAAATTGCTTTCGTTAACTCAAAAAATATTAAAAATGAAAAGAATATTAACATTAATACTAACTGTTTTATTATTTGTAGAATGTAGTACAGTACCTATTACAGGTAGAAAAAGAGTAAATTTTGTGAGTGATTCTCAAGTATTGCCAGCAAGTTTTGCTCAATATAATAATTTCTTGGAAGAAAATGAGCTGTCATCAAATAGAGAAATGACTAATCAAATTAAAAATGTTGGTAAAAACATTTCTGCTGCTGTAGACCGTTTTATGAGAGCCAATGGTATGCAAGAGGAAGCAGACAATTATAAATGGGAGTTTAATTTAGTAGAAGATAAAACTATAAACGCTTGGTGTTTACCTGGTGGTAAAGTAGTTTTTTATACTGGTATTATGCCTATTTGTGCAAATGAAGACGGAGTTGCAGCTGTTATGGGGCATGAAGTTGCACATGCTTTTGCAAAACATGGACAGGAGA
>CAXBAC010000375.1:0-2030 GCA_963973485.1 uncultured Polaribacter sp.
ACTTATGGTGAAACTGTGCACATGTTTGTAGAACGTAAAAACTACAATGGTGCATTTTTACCAGGATTTCAAAAATGGGAGTCAGATTACAACCCACCAGCTGCAGGATTAAAATATATAGATCATATGGTTGGCAATGTAGGTTGGAATCAAATGGATGTTTGGGTAAAATGGTATGAAGATGTGATGGGGTTTGAAAACTTTTTATCTTTTGATGACAAGCAAATCCATACTGAATACTCTGCATTAATGAGTAAAGTGATGTCTAATGGAAATGGACGAATTAAGTTTCCAATTAACGAACCAGCAGAAGGTAAAAAACGTTCTCAAATTGAAGAGTATTTAGATTTTTATGAAGGTGCAGGAGTTCAACACATAGCTGTAGCTACAGATGATATTGTAAAAACGGTATCTCAATTACGTTCAAATGGAGTAGAGTTTTTATCTATTCCACCAGACGAATATTATCACGAAGTTCCTGCAAGATTAGCAGAATTTAGCCATGAATTAGGTGAAGATATTGAAAGACTAAAGAAACTAGGAATTATGATAGATGCTGATGAAGAAGGGTATTTATTACAAATTTTTACAAAACCTGTAGAAGATAGACCAACTTTATTTTTTGAGATTATTCAAAGAATGGGAGCCAAAGGTTTTGGTGCAGGAAACTTTAAGGCGCTTTTTGAATCCATAGAAAGAGAGCAACAAAAAAGAGGAACACTTTAGAAATAAGAATAGAGAAACAAGAACCAAGAACCTAGAAGCAACACTTTTAGATCTTGGTTTTTTTGTTTTTAATATTTCTTGTTACTTTACACAACATACATTTGTATTTCAATAAATAAATTAGATTTTCAAAAAAAAGTCTTGTTTCTTTATTCTAATATCTTGATTCTAAAAAAAATGAAAAGAGACGAAATTTTAAAAGCGATAGAAGAAAAGTACGACAAATTAGGTGTTCCTGTAGATGCAATGTTAGAAGGATTGTTGCACAGTACACCAATTACCTATTGGGATTATATTCAAACAGACGCACTTTTGGGTTTACAAACACCAAGAACCAATCAACCAGATGAAATGGTATTTATCATGTATCATCAAGTAAATGAATTGTTGTTTAAAATGATATTGTGGGAAATAGATCAAGTTGCAAAAACATTAAAAGTTTCTGCAGATAAATTTGCGATGCACTTAGATAGAATTAGTAGGTATTTTGATATGTTGTGCAGCTCATTTAATGTAATGGCAGATGGAATGCAAAAAGAACAATATTTAAAATTTAGAAACACGTTAACACCTGCAAGTGGTTTTCAATCAGCTCAATACAGGAAAATTGAATTTGCATCAACAGAATTAATTAATTTAATTGACGCAAGATATAGAGATACAATAGACAGAAATTCATCATTTAAAAATGCTTACAATCATTTGTATTGGCAAGCTGCTGGAAAAAATTATACAACTGGTCAAAAATCAACCTTATTAAATCTTTTTGAAAAGAAATATATGGGAGAGTTTATAGATTTTATGGAAGATTATAATGACATAAACCTGTCTTTAAAATTTAAACAATTGCCAAAAGAAGTTCAGGAAAATGAAAGTTTAGTAAAAGCAATGCGTCATTATGATTATACAGTAAATGTAAAATGGGTAATGGCTCACTACAATGCAGCTGCTAAATATATTGGAGGTGATGATTCAGAATTAAAAGCTACAGGAGGCAGTAATTGGCGTAAATACATGCATCCTAAATACCAAAGAAGAATTTTTTATCCGTATTTATGGAGTAAAGAAGAATTAGAAAACTGGGGAACATTTTAAAACTCAAGTAATTTTTTCTGTATGATAATAAAACGTTAAAAATTCATTTTCAACGCTTTATAAAATTAATATTTTCTATTATGGAACAGTAATTGCCATTACTTTTTTATAAGTTTGATATATATGAAGAAAAAGACACTTTTATTAATAGTTCTATTTACATCTACCTTATTATTGGCACAGCAAAAACCAGCATTTTAATCTGGAGA
>CAXBAC010000376.1:0-2009 GCA_963973485.1 uncultured Polaribacter sp.
TTGATTTGTGGCAGAAACCCAATCAGTACCATCAAAAACTTGAATGTTTTTGTCATTTTTATTCCAAACTTGATCACCAAGTTTAGGAGTGTCAAACCTACTTTTTCTATCAGCCTTATCTTTAACCACAACTAAACCTAATTCATTATTTGTATCAAAATCATCATTTACTGGAAGCCAGTTGCTTGCATCCCAGATTAATAAGGTTGGGTTGTTGTTTACGCCATATTTTGTAATCCAAACTAAATCTCCTAAATTATGAGGTGGTGTTAATTCTTTTAAACTGTCTACTATTCTAATTGTACTGTTTCCTGTTGTTGATGTTCCATTTGAAGGATGAGGAACATAGAGTATTTTTTGAGTGTCTAAAAAAACGAATCCATCATTGTCTTTTAAAACATTTAGCTCCACGTTTAAATATTTTAATTTACCATCCCAATTAATACTCTTAAAATTGTATTCAGTAGATTCTCCATCTCCAACAATTACAGAGACCAATCCATTTTCATCAGTAAAAATATTTTGCTCTTCAATATATTCTATACCTGCTTCGTTAGTAATTGTAAATCTTAAAATTATGTTTTCTGAACTTAAAGGCACTTTTACATTAGAGATGTCTGTTCCTGGAACTTGAATTTCATCATTACTAAGAATTAATGCTTGATAATTGAATCCAGGAGTTTGACCAAACACAAATGTGCTAGCTGCAAAAATTAATATAAACGATATTTTTTTTATCAATTTTACCATCTTAAATTTTAAAATCCTCCATAACATTTTATTCCTCTAGAATTAAGTTTAATAATAACTCCTGTGGATAAAGCATTTGTACTTAACGTATATTTTTCTTCTGGATTACTATCTTGGTATTCTTCTCTAAAGCTATTAGATGTATTGTAACGAATATATGTGGCAATATTTTCTGATAACTGATATTCTACACTCAAACCAGCGTGATAACTTATTAGGGTTTTATCAAAAGTATTATCATCATACAAATTATTACTCACGTTTAAATATGAGCTTGTGCCAGAAATTAACCAATCTTGAGATAGACTAGTATGTATATTTAACTTAAACCTGTTTCTATCTAAAACAGCATATTGTAGTCCAGCTTTTATACTTGTATAGGTTAAACTATAGTTGAGAGGTATGCTTGTATTATTGGTAAAAAAGCCTGTGCTAATTTCGTAATTATTGTAAGTTATGCCCACATCATACATAAATCTACTCTCATAAATATTAGATTTAAAACCAATTTCTAAAAGAAAGTCTTTAGGTTTTTTATAGTTTAAATCTAACGTATTAGCTCCTAAATTATTAATGTAGTTTTTAAAATATGCATTTTCTGCACCAACACCAATGTATATTTCTTGAGCATTTAAAGTGTATATAAATACTGTAGAAACAATTAATAAGCTATATGTGGTTTTATATTTTAACAAACTTTAATCTACTTTTATAATTTTATTGGTTGATGAATTTTTGCCACTTTTAATATCAATTAAATACGTTCCAACACTATATCTCTGTAAAGGAATTATAATTGTTGATTTAGGTTGATATGTTTTTGTAAAATAACTCTTACCAGTTACATCAAATATTCTGATAAGAATTTCATGTTTTGGTATTTTAGAAAAGTCTATTTTAATATGATCTTTAAAAGGGTTTGGAGAAATAACAAACGATAATGTTTCTTTAAAGTCATCTTTTTCATTATCTATACGAAATAAAAAGTTGTTGGTAAGAAAACCTTGTTGAACAATATTTTTTGCAGTTTTTACAGTACCAATTATTCCAGATTGACCAACACTTTGGTAAATGGTGTACTTATTATTTAAATTGTAAATTGTAGTTGAACCTACAGAAGTTAGTGTAGTTTTTTTTAAGGTATATTTCTTGGAAGCTGTTTGTTGGCTAAAAGCAACACAACTAAAAAGTAATAATAGTATAGGGGATATTCGTATCAATTTACTAACGGGGGTATTAGTTATTAATAATAAGGTTAA
>CAXBAC010000377.1:0-2008 GCA_963973485.1 uncultured Polaribacter sp.
GAAACACCTATTTCTGCTTGACACCCTCCCATAGCTGCAGATATTGTAGCATTTTTCTTAAAAATACTACCAATTTCACCGGCCACTAATAAGAACTTTTTAATATGATTAAAATCGGCTTCATGGTTTTCAATCACTAAATAGTACATTAACACAGCTGGTATTACACCTGCACTTCCATTTGTTGGTGCAGTTACAATTCTTCCTAAAGATGCATTAACCTCATTTACAGATAATGCAAAACAACTTACCCATTTTAATATTTCTCTAAATTTAACTTCAGAACTTCTAATTGCTGTAATCCATTCTTCTGGGTTCGAATATTTAGCATCTTTAATTAATTTTTGATGTGTTGCATGAGCACGTCTTTTAACATTTAAACCACCAGGAAGTTTACCTTCTGTATGACAGCCTATGTACATACACTCTAACATGGTTTCCCAAATACGATTTAATTCAAAATCTATTTCTTTTTCAGATTTTAATTCTAATTCATTTTTAAAAACAATATCTGAAATCAGTAAATTATCTCTTTCACAATACTCTTCTAACTGAATAGCTCTGTTTACAGGATAAGGAAAATTCTTTTTATTAATTTCTATTTCTTCTTCTAAAGTATCATTTTCTTGAACTATAAAACCTCCTCCAATAGAATAGTAAACTTGTGTAGATATTTCTTCTCCATTTGCAAAACCTCTAAATTTTATTCCATTGGAATGAAAAGGTAAAAAGTCTCTATTAAATGTAATGCTGTTTCTTGGGAATTTAATTTTTTTACCTCCTTTAAAATAAAGTTCTTCTTGTGTATTAATGCGTTCTACAATTATAAAAATATCTTCAATAGGAATATATTCTGGGTCTGCCTCACTCAAACCTAATAATACAGCTAAATCTGTGGCATGACCTTTACCTGTTAATGATAACGAACCATATAAATCAACTTTTATTTCGTCAATACTATCAAATTTATTGTTCTCTCTTATTTTTTGAATCCAAGTTTGCGCTGCTCTCCAGGGTCCTAAAGTATGCGAACTAGAAGGGCCAACACCTATTTTAAGCATATCAAAAACACTAATAAACTGAGACATTTTAAATCGATTAAATATTATGGTGTAAATGTAAAAAATCCAACTCAATGAGTTGGATTTTTTTATAATAATTAAAGTAATTTCGCTTACATTCCGTAAACCGATTCTTTATCAAATTTTTTAACTAGCATATAATATACTACTGCTCTATATTTTTTTCTTTCAGATTTTCCAATTCGCTCCATCACCTCTTCAATTCCTTCATCTAACTCTTTAGAGTCAGCCATTCCTAATTTTTTAATTAAAAAATTATTTTTAACGGTTGCTAATTCTTTTGCATCAGAACCAGAAACAGTTTCAGCATCTGCTTTATAAATAGATGGGCCTAAACCTTTAGTTACAGCTCTCAATAAATCAGTGTTAGAACGCAGGTTTCTATCGTCCATAAATTGTTTGTATAAAGCAACTTTCTCGTCAAATTTACTCATAATTTGGTTTTTAGATTAATAAAATTTATAATTTACTATTAAAGTTTCAACCAAATATAAGAAAATTTAAACTGATTTTTCATCAAAAAATCATCAATTAATAGATAAAATTATGTCAAACTGTCATAACATCTTCTTGGTTTCAAAAAATAACTGACATTTTTCTAGAAAAAAACGGTTGGCACAGCCTTTGACTAATACAAAGTGTAAAATTGAAAAACAAAATTTAATTAAAATAAATATTATGAGTAAAATTATAGGAATTGATTTAGGAACAACAAACTCATGTGTTTCTGTAATGGAAGGTAATGAGCCAGTTGTAATTCCAAATGCTGAAGGGAAAAGAACTACACCATCTATTGTTGCCTTTGTAGAAGGAGGAGAACGTAAAATTGGTGATCCTGCAAAAAGACAAGCAGTTACAAACCCAACTAAAACTGTTTATTCTATCAAACGTTTTATGGGGAACAAATTCTCTGAATCTTCTCAAGA
>CAXBAC010000378.1:0-1999 GCA_963973485.1 uncultured Polaribacter sp.
AAAATCTTCTGCAGGTTTAAAATCTGCATGCCATTTAAAATCTAATAAAGAAAAACCAATTGCAGGTACACCTTCTATTCCTGCCTCAATTGCTGCACTCATAGTTCCTGAATAAATTACATTTATTGATGAATTTGAACCATGATTTATACCAGAAACACATAAGTCTGGTTTTTTGTTTAAAATTTCACTTACAGCCATTTTTACGCAATCTGCAGGTGTTCCAGAGCAAGTATACTCTAATTGAGGACCATCATCAATAGTAATTGGGTTACAGGTTAACACATTATCAACAGTAATTGCATGTCCCATTCCACTTTGAGGACTATCAGGAGCTACTACAACAACCTCTCCAATTTTATTCATTATTTTTATTAAAGCCCTAATTCCAGGGGCTGTAATTCCATCATCATTGGTTACTAAAATTAAAGGCTTTTCTTGCATTCTAAAATTTTTAAATACAAATGTAATTTATTTTAAGTTATTATCTTTTTAACGTTTCATAAAGAGTAAAAAACACTGATTTTAACTAATTTTGAATAGATTAAATATGCTAGTTAAAAAAAAAATTTTAATATAGTTATTTATAAGTTTTACCTAAAAAAGATATCATTTAAAAATTTGGCACTATTTTAGTAAACTAGATATTTGTAGCAGTAATTAAAAAGAAAAAATAACGACAGAGAACATATGATGACGAAATTTAAATTTAATACTACTTTTTTAGCAATTGTTTTATTCATAAATAGTTTTGCAATACAAGCAGCAAAAGAAAATAGTATTACTAACAATGACCCTGAAAAAGATAAAGTTTTAATTTATGTACTTAAAAACATTTTAACCAGGGGTCATTTTGTTGTAAAAGAAATAAACGACGATTTTTCAGAAAACGTTTTTACCAGTTTTATTGATGGCTTAGACAGCAGTAAAAGATATTTTACGCAAGAAGATCTTAAAGAATTTTCGCAATATAAATATCAAATAGACAATCAACTTTTAAGAGATGACATTACTTTTTACAAGTTGGTTTATGGTCGGTTTTTAGAAAAAATAAAAAATGCAAAATCATATTATGGTAGTCTTTTAGAGAAACCTTTTAACTATAATAAAAATGAAACTATAGACTTAGATTACAAAAAAATGCCTTTTGCTAAAAACGATAATGAATTGATAGATTATTGGAGAAAGCAACTAAAATTACAAACTCTTAGTCAAATTCAAGAGCAAACAGAATTACAAGAAAATAAGCTAGAAAAAGATAAAAACTACAAGATAAAGTCTTTTGCACAATTAGAAAAAGAAGCTAGAGCAGAAGTTTTAAAAAACATGGATGAACTTTACATGAGAATAGAAGAATTAGAGCACGATGATTGGTTCTCTACTTTTTTAAATTCAGTTGTAGGTGCTTTTGACCCTCATACAACCTATATGGATCCTGATATTAAAGAACGTTTTGACCAAAGTATTTCTGGTAAGTTAGAAGGTATTGGAGCTCGTTTATATAAGAAAGGAATTTACACACATGTTTCTGAATTAGTTCCTGGGGGACCAGCTGCTAAACAAGGAGATTTAGAGCCAGAAGATATCATCTTAAAAGTTGCTCAAGGTGATGAAGAACCTGTAGACATCGTTGGTATGCGATTAGATGATGCCATAAAATTTATTAAAGGTAAAAAAGGAACAGAAGTAAAACTAACTGTAAAGAAAAACTTAGATGGCTCTATTAAAGTTATTTCCATAATTAGAGATGTTGTACAATTAGATGAAACTTATGTAAAATCTAGTATTGTAGAAAAAAACGGAAAAAAATATGCTATTATAGATTTACCTAGTTTTTACATTGACTTTAGCGACAGTAATTATAGAGATTCTGCAAAAGATATGGAAAAAGAGATTGAGCGTTTAAAAGCAGAAGGTGTTGCTGGCTTAATTGTAGATTTAAGAAATAATGGTGGTGGTTCTTTAAAAACAGCTATTGAAATTTCTGGATTATTTATAG
>CAXBAC010000379.1:0-1995 GCA_963973485.1 uncultured Polaribacter sp.
CAGCTCCTCAAAGAGGAGAAATTGTACGTCAGTTTGGTAATAAATTAAGAGATTTAAAAGAACCATTAGGTAAATTGGTTTCTTACGAAATGGGAAAATCTTTGCAAGAAGGTTATGGAGAGGTTCAAGAAATGATTGATATCTGTGACTTTGCTGTAGGTTTGTCTCGTCAGTTAAATGGGCAAACTATTCCTTCTGAAAGACCAGGGCATGTTATGAGAGAACAATGGCACCCAATAGGAGTTGTTGGTATTATTTCTGCATTTAACTTTCCTGTTGCTGTTTGGGCATGGAATACAGCTTTGGCATGGGTTTGTGGTGATGTTTGTGTGTGGAAAGCTTCTGAAAAAGCACCTTTATGTGCTGTAGCTTGTCAGAATATAATAGCAACTATTTTAAAAGAAAATAACTTACCAGAAGGAATTTCATCAATAGTTACAGGAGATTATAAAGTGGGTGAAATGATGACTTCTGATGCTAGAATTCCTCTAGTTTCTGCAACAGGCTCTACAAGAATGGGTAGAATTGTTGGTGCAAAAGTTGCTGAACGTTTTGGAAAATCGTTATTAGAATTGGGTGGAAATAATGCTATAATAATTACACCAACTGCAGACTTAAAAGTGGTAGTTCCAGGAGCTGTATTTGGAGCTGTTGGTACTTGTGGACAAAGATGTACATCAACAAGAAGATTAATTATTCACGAATCTGTGTATGATAAAGTAAGAGATGCTATTGTAGGTGCTTACAAGCAAATAAAAATTGGAAATCCTTTAGATGAAAATAATCATGTTGGTCCTTTAATTGATAAAGAATCTGTAAACACATATTTAGAAGCTATTGAAAAGGCTAAAGCTGAAGGTGGAAAAGTATTAGTAGAAGGTGGAGTTTTAGAAGGCGAAGGTTATGAAAGTGGATGCTATGTAAAGCCAGCAATTATTGAAGCAGAAAACGACTTTGAAATTGTGCAACATGAAACTTTTGCACCTATTTTATATGTGATGAAATACTCTGGAGATGTAGAAAATGCAATTGGAAAACAAAATGGAGTTGCTCAAGGTTTATCATCAGCAATTATGACCAATGAAATGAAAGAGGCAGAGAAATTCTTGTCTTATGCAGGTTCAGATTGTGGAATTGCCAATGTAAATATTGGTACTTCTGGTGCAGAAATTGGTGGTGCTTTTGGTGGTGAAAAAGAAACTGGTGGAGGTCGTGAATCTGGTTCTGATGCTTGGAAAGTATACATGAGAAGACAAACAAACACGGTAAATTATTCAGATGAATTGCCATTAGCACAAGGTATTAAGTTTGATCTTTAAGAGATTTTAATTATTTATAAATAATATAAAAACCCAACTTTTTAAGTTGGGTTTTTTAGTTGTAATTGTTTTTTATTTGCGCTAATAGAGCCTTAACAAGTACTATTGATATTTTACTTTTCTAATTACTCTTATGATCTTTTAAATCCGGGAACGTAGTAGGACTGTTCCATTCTGTTTGTGCTTTAATCATTTAATTCTTTCTTTAGTTTGTCTTAATGCTTCTTTATATTTGATATACGTTGTTTTATCGTCTAAATTTTTGATGTAGTTTTTAGCTTTTTTCAATAAATCTGGAGCCTCTAAAAAACCGTTTAAATAACATAATAAATAATTTGTAGGTAATCTATAAACATCTTCGTGTTCTGTTACAGACAGTGTAATGTTTTTATCAATTTTAGCAACTATATTATTACAATTTGTATAAATGTGATTAATTATAGTTTCATCATATTTTGGAGGCTCAAAAAGAAACTCAGTTACTATAGCGTGTTTTCCATTATTTTTAAAATTGATAATTGTTTTTTCTAAAGGATAATGTTTTGCATCACTGTCTAAACCTAAAAATATATATTCTGTAATAATAAATGACGTTTTATTAAATGATATTTGAACTTCATCTAATGCAGAAAAAAACAAACGAACTTGTTCGTTAACAAGCTCAATATCTACTCTA
>CAXBAC010000380.1:0-1993 GCA_963973485.1 uncultured Polaribacter sp.
TCGCCTTGTTTTTTTACTTTTATTAAGAAATCTCCTAACTCGTTATGTGTTTCTAATTCTTCTGGTCTTCGTAAATCACGCTCACAAAAGGGAGAATGTTCTAATAACTGACCAAACCAATTTCTGTAACGTTTTGGAGTATAAACAGGAGAATAAGGTTCAACAATAAAGAGACGATTATTCTCATCATCAAAATCTAATTTGTAAATAATTCCTCTAGGAATTACCAAATAATCTCCATATTTAAAATCGATATTTCCAAGATGTGTTCTTAATTTTCCTGTTCCTTTATGGATAAAAATTACCTCATCTGCATCTGTATTTTTATAGAAATATTCTTCGGTTGATTTTTTTGGTGCAGATAATATAATGTTACAATCTGAGTTTGTTAGCACTACTTTTCTGCTCTCTAAATAATCATTTTCTGGCTTTACCTGAAAACCTCGAAAACGATACGATTGAATATTGTTTGCTTTCGCAATTTTTGGCGCTATTGAATATTGCTTACGAATTTCTTTAACCATAGTTGGTCTTTGTTCGTGATAAGAATTGGTAGACATCCCATCAAAACCAATTGTACCAAAGAGTTGTTCATAATATAAACTACCATCCTGTTTTCTAAACTGGGTGTGACGTTTTGGAGGAATTTTTCCTAATTTATGATAAAAAGGCATTGTTAATGTATTTTTAAGAGTTAATAAAAACAATGAAACAATTTTTCCTCAGAAAGGATTGTTACATTTTATTTTGCAAAACAGATACATTAAACGCTCATTCTGGATTGCGTTTTATTAAGAATTTTAGATAAGAAAGTAAATCTGAAAACATCTTAATCGATTTCGTTGTTTACACAAAGATATAAAAAGTAAAGAAGAATGTTGAAATTCTAATGAAATGAATTTACAGCACTAAAAAGTTGATCTACAGGATTTGTTATAACAAAAGCAATAAGAATAAAAACTAAAATTTTTACCCAAGTTGAAGTTGCACTTTCAGTAATTATCAAATTCGAATCGTTACAATTTGATTGTAATAAAATATCTTTTGTTTGATAAATTGGATTGTCTAAATCACTTTTTGTTGGATTACTTTTTGGTATACGATTGTAATAAAAAAGTAAAATTGAGATTATTAAAAATGAACCTAAAGCAAACATTATTAAAGCTTCTAAATCTAAACCATATTCATAAGGGCTAAAGTAAATTGCATTTAAAGCTATCATAATTCTAATTTTTATCTAAAGTAAGAAAAATATTTTGATGAGATTCTGAAACAAGTTCAGAATGACATTACTCAATCTTTTTAACTACAGCTTTTGGAGCTTCTTTTCTTGTACCATCAAAACCATCTACACCACCAACAGTAGTATATTTCATTACATATTTTTTATCAGGGAAAATTCTCTTGTATGCACTTTGGCACATTAATGTTGCTTCATGAAAACCACAAAGTATTAACTTTAACTTTCCTGGATATGTATTTACATCTCCAATAGCATAAATACCTGGTACATTGGTTTGGTAATCTAAAGCGTTGTTTACTTTAATAGCGTTTTTCTCAATTTCTAAGCCCCAATTTGCAATTGGACCTAATTTTGGTGATAACCCAAAAAGCGGAATAAAATGATCGGTTTCTAAAATAAATGAATCTTTATCCTTTTGTTTTACCTCAACAGCTGTAACATGCTCTTTACCAGAAACTCCTATAACTTCTGTAGGTGTAATTAGTTTTAATTTCCCTTCATTTTTTAATTCTTGCACTTTATCTACAGAATCTAAAGCTCCTCTAAATTCATTTCTTCTGTGTATTAAAGTCACTGAAGCTGCAACATCTGTTAAAAAGATAGACCAGTCTAAAGCAGAGTCTCCACCACCAGAAATCACTACGTTTTTATTACGATACACTTCTGGATCACGAATGATATATTCTACACCTTTGTCTTCGAAATTAGCAATATTTGGAATTGGAGGTTTTCTTGGCTCAAAAGACCCTA
>CAXBAC010000381.1:0-1990 GCA_963973485.1 uncultured Polaribacter sp.
TGCCAATTTTTATAAAATGAACATCTCCTCTTAACACTGCATTAAACCAAATTGAGCACTCTTTTCCCAAGGAAACTTCTCCAACAATGGTTGCGTTTTCAGCTACATAACAATCTGCTGGAATTTTAGGATGTTTATTATTTACTGCTTTTATAATTGGCATAACTTATTGTTTTATTAATGAAAGATTAAAATAGTTCTTGTTTCGAAAAAATCAAAATAATTTGAATAGATTTTTATCAGTATATATATTTTGGCATCAATATTGAATAATAATTTATATCAAACACAAAAAACTATAACATGAAAAATATCACATTATTTGTATGCATACTTTTTACGACTGCATTAGTATCACAAAACACTTTACCAAAACCTTATATAGAGGTTAGAGGAGAATCTGAAATAGAAGTTGTTCCAGATGAAATTTATTTAGATATAAAGTTAGATGAAAAAGTAGAAAGAGGTAAAAAATTAACCATTGCTAGTTTAGAAAGAGAGTTTAAAAATGCGCTAAATAAAATAGGAATTCCAGAAGATAACTTATCTATTGCTGATGTAAATGCTGTTTTAGCAAAAACGGGTTGGTGGAGAGAAGAAGTTTTAGCAAGTGCCAATTATAGCTTAAAAGTTAATGGTGCAGATAAACTAAAACAGGTATTTGAATATTTAAAGAAAATGGAAATTTCTGATGTTAATATTACCAAAGCAACACACTCTAACTTAAAAGAGCTAAAAAATAAAAACAGCATTACAGCTATACAAAATGCAAAAAAGAAAGCAGATGAGTTATTAGCTGCAATAGGCGAAAAAACAGGAAAACCAATTGTTGTTAATGAAATAAATAACAATCAGCCTTATTATGCTAATGTAAACTATTTAAGAAGTGACAACAATAAACTAAACAAAACTGAAGGGTATGAGTCAAAAGTTGTTGAGTTTAAAAAGATAAAAATAAAGTCGACTATTTATGTAAAATTTTTAATTGAATAAAAGTAGAATTTTACATATTATTAGTAAAGCTAAAAAACCTGCAAATAAATATTTGTGGGTTTTTATTTTACTAGTAATTTTTGCCCAATAGAAATAGTATTACTATCTAAATTGTTGATTTTTTTTAGCAAATCAACCGAAATTCCATACTTTTTCCCAATTGAATACAAAGTATCACCCTTTTTTACTTTGTGAATATTCTTAGAAGATTTTTTAATAACAATTGGCTTACTAAAAGATTTACCATCATTTAGCTTCTTAAATTCTTTTGCATAAGCTCCTTTTTTAATTTTATCAAACTCATACAGTTTATAAGTACGAATAATTCGTAATAATTTAGAAGGATATTTTTTGTCTGTTGCATAGCCTGCTTTTCGTAAACCATAAGCCCAATTTTTATAATCTTTTATGTTGTAATCAAACAAAAAAGCATAACGTCTTCTTTGCGTTAAAAATAAAGAATGATCATTGTAAGAAGTCTCTGGATATACATATTTTCTAAAACATTCGCCTTTTTCATCATCATCATGATACACACGTTCTCCTGTCCATTGTGTGTGGCATTTAATACCAAAATGATTATTAGATTTTAATGCTAATTGACTTTTACCATTTCCAGATTCTAAAATTCCTTGAGCCAAAGTGATACTTGCAGGTATTTTATATTCATGCATTTCTTTAACAGCAATTGGTGCATATTTTTGAATATAAGCAAGTGTGTTTTTATTAAGGTTTGGATTTTTCTTTTTTAGTTTTTTTGTAATTTCATCTTCGTTTACAGATGGTAATTCAACTGGTTTAGGTTCAACAATTACAACTCCTGGATTTTTTTTATTCACCACCTTTTTCTTAGAGCCACAACTCCATAAGATCAACCCCATTAGTGAACATAGAAAAATTTTTAACTTCATACTAAACTAATTATTTCTTGCTTTTTATTTTTTAATTTCTGATTTAATCCTGCAATACCTTGTAAACCTCCTGTATGAATTGCTAA
>CAXBAC010000382.1:0-1986 GCA_963973485.1 uncultured Polaribacter sp.
TGGTATTTTTAGTTTAGGGTTTATTGTAAACTTTCTGTCAAAACCAGTAATAACTGGTTTTACTTCTGCAGTTGCATTAATAATTGGATTAAATCAATTTAGAAACTTATTAGGAGTAGATTTTTTACAAAGTGATCAAATTCAATTATTACTTATTGATTTTTGGAGTCAACTCTCTAACTTTAATACACAAACTACACTAATTGGAGTGGTATCAATATTGTTGATCATCATTTTAAGAAAGATTAATAAAAAAATTCCGAATGCGTTAATTGTTGTAACCTTTGGTATTTTAACAGTAAAATATTTTGGCGATAGCTTTGCTGACGTTGCAATTGTAAAAGAAATTCCTTCTGGTTTACCTGTTTTTGGAATGCCTGAGTTCGATTTCGATCAAATAAAAGAATTAATGCCAATTGCGTTAACTTTGGTAATGGTAGGTTTTTTGGAAACCATTTCTATTGGTAAATCCTTAGAAGCAAAACAAGATGAATACAGAATAAGACCTAATCAAGAATTAATAGCTTTAGGTTTAAGTAATATAGCAGGTTCGTTTTTTAAAGCATATCCATCAACATCAAGTTTTTCAAGATCAGCTATTAATCAAGAAAGTGGTGCAAAAACGGGTATGGCTGCTCTTATATCTGTACTAATGGTAGTAATCACACTTTTGTTTTTAACACCATTATTTTATCATTTACCAAAAACAGTTTTAGCTGCAATAATTATAGTAGCAGTTTTTGGTTTAATTAATTTTAAGGAAGCAATTTTTCTCTGGAAAGCAAATAATTTAGACTTTTGGTTAATGATGTCTACTTTTTTAGCAACACTACTTTTAGGTATCGAATATGGTATATTAGTAGGAGTAGGATTGTCTTTAATCATCCTTATATATAGAACATCCAAACCTTATGTTACAGAATTAGGGAAAGTGCCAAATTCAAATTTTTATAGAAATAAAAATCGTTTTGATGAAGTAATTATAGAAGACGATATTTTGGTTTTTAGGTTTGATGCACAATTGTTTTACGCCAATGCAAACTATTTTAGAGACCATTTAGATGTAATGGCTAGCAATAAAGGAAATGCTTTAAAGTTGATAGTTTTAGATGCAGAAAGCATTAATAGAGTTGATAGTACAGGTGTAGAAATGTTAAAAGAACGTATTAAATTTTATCAAAAAAATAACGTTACTTTTTATTTTGCAGGTGTAAAAGGCCCTGTTAGAGACGATTTATTTAGAAGCGGTATTTTGCAAATTATCGATATCAATCATTTCTTTATGAGAGCAAATCAGGCTGTAAAGTTCTACAAAACTGGCGATCGTAAACATCAAGAAAAATTTGCAAAATACATACATCAATCATACGAATAATAAGAAAATAACAAAGATCATGAAGATAGAACAAATTTATACAGGTTGTTTAGCTCAGGGAGCTTATTACATAGAAAGTAAAGGAGAAGTCGCAATTATAGACCCTCTAAGAGAAGTACAAAATTATATAGATAAAGCTTCTGAAAATAATGCTACAATTAAGTATATATTCGAAACACATTTTCATGCAGACTTTGTAAGTGGTCATGTAACTTTGGCAGAAAAAACAGGTGCTAAAATTGTATATGGACCCTCAGCAAAAACAAATTTTGATTCAATAATAGCAGAAGATAACCAAATATTTCAATTGGGTGATATTACTATTACAGCTTTACATACTCCTGGTCATACTATGGAAAGTACAAGTTATTTACTAAAAGACAAAAACGGAAAAGATCATGCAATTTTTAGTGGAGATACACTTTTTTTAGGTGATGTTGGTAGACCAGATTTAGCTCAAAAAGGAGATATTACTGAAGCAGATTTAGCAGGTTTTTTGTATGATAGTTTAAGAACAAAAATTATGCCTTTAGCAGATGATGTAATTGTATATCCTGCACATGGAGCTGGCTCTGCTTGTGGTAAAAACTTGAGTAAAGAAACTGTGGGTA
>CAXBAC010000383.1:0-1975 GCA_963973485.1 uncultured Polaribacter sp.
AATTATAGATTTAGAAAGAGCTGAGTTTGAAAAAGCTGTTAGCAAACTTAAAAATGAATATGATAGTATTTTAGATTCTTATAATAATATAGATAGCTCTCTTTATGCATCTGTAAAAGCTCAAAATGAACAACTGGTGGCTTATTTTGAGAATGCATATACAGAAAATCAAATTATGGGTAAAGGTAAACCATCACCAAAATTTACAGATTACGTTGATATTAAAGGAGGTACAAAATCTTTAGATTCTTTTAAAGGAAAATTTGTTTATATAGATGTTTGGGCAACTTGGTGTGGGCCTTGCATTCAACAAATTCCATATTTACAAGAATTAGAAGATGAATACAAAAATAAAAATATAGCTTTTGTAAGTATTTCCACTGATGAATCTCAAAGAAGTGGAGGTTCTTGGG
Source organism: uncultured Polaribacter sp. (assembly GCA_963973485.1). Classification (GTDB taxonomy): domain Bacteria; phylum Bacteroidota; class Bacteroidia; order Flavobacteriales; family Flavobacteriaceae; genus Polaribacter. The sequence goes on from CAXBAC010000383.1 coordinate 414, forward strand.
AAGCTGCAGAAAAAAAATGGCGAAACTTTGTGAAAGACAAAGATATGAGTGGTGTTCAATTATGGTCTGGACAAGATTTTTCTTTTCAGCAAGCTTATAAAATTAATTCAATTCCTAGATTTATATTAATTGATCCTGCAGGAAATATAGTTGATGCTAATGCTCCTAGACCTTCAGATCCTAACTTAAAGAACCTTTTTACTTCCTTAGGATTATAAAAAAAATTAAAGGTTAATGCATAAAAAAAGCGGAATTCAAATATGAATTTCGCTTTTTTTATTTTGAATATTTTATTGGAACTTACTCTTTGTAAACTCCCATATCTGCATACTTATCCATTCTTTTAGCAACTAAATCAGTATCAGATAAGTCTTTTAATTCATCAAAAGCTTTCACAATTTGCTTTTCAACAGCTTTAAAAGCCCCTTCTCTATCAGAATGTGCACCTCCTACTGGTTCTTTAATTATGGCATCAATTAATTTAAGCCTTTTCATATCTGAACCTGTTAGCTTTAAAGCTTCTGCAGCTTGTTCTTTAAACTCCCAACTTCTCCATAAAATAGAAGAACAAGATTCAGGTGAAATTACAGTATACCAAGTATTTTCCATCATATAAACTCTATCTCCAACTCCAATTCCTAAAGCTCCTCCAGAAGCTCCTTCACCAATAACAACTGTTATAATTGGTGTTTTTAAACGAGTCATTTCAAAAATATTTCTTGCAATTGCTTCTCCTTGGCCACGTTCTTCTGCTTCTAAACCAGGATAAGCTCCAGGTGTATCTAATAATGTAACTACAGGAATTCTAAATTTCTCTGCCATTTTCATTAAACGCAAAGCTTTACGATATCCTTCAGGGTTTGCCATCCCAAAGTTTCTGTATTGTCTTGTTTTGGTGTTGTACCCTTTTTGCTGGCCAATAAACATAAAAGATTGATCTCCAATTTTTCCTAAACCACCAATCATGGCTTTATCGTCTTTTACATTTCTATCTCCATGCAACTCCATAAAAGTATCTCCACAAATAGCCTTAATATAATCTAATGTATAAGGTCTGTTTGGGTGTCTAGAGAGTTGTACTCTTTGCCAAGGCGTTAAATTTTTATAAATATCTTTTTTAGCAGTTGCTAATTTCTTTTCAATTTTTTTACATGTAGCTGTTACATCAACATCGCTTTCTTCTCCAATAATTTGACATTTTTCTAGTTGATCTTCTAGCTCTTTTATTGGCATTTCAAAATCTAAATATTCCATTTTTAGTTATTTTGATTTAGTTAATAGGATAAACAAACATACTACAAAATTTACTCTTTACACAATTAGGTCCCATTTTTTTGAGCTTGTTTTTTCTTAAATTTTTGTTGAATTGCCTTTCTGTTTTTTATAATTCCGTTTACCAAAACCACACCCAAAACAATTGCAGCTCCTAAATAAAACTCAGGATTCATTTTTTCTTTATCCCCAAAAATAAATAAGGCTAAAATAATAGCGTAAATTGGTTCTAAGTTAATGGTAAGCATTACTGTATATGGAGATATAAATTTCATCACTTTTACAGAAAC
>CAXBAC010000384.1:0-1950 GCA_963973485.1 uncultured Polaribacter sp.
TTCTGATACATTTAAAAGAGTCTTTTTTGAAGTTGCAGTATAAGCCACGATACTCCCATTAAAATATTGAGAAGAACCTGGAACAGAAACCAATGTTGCTGCAATTTTACCACCTGTTAAACTTTCTGCAGTAGCTAAAGTTTGATTTTTGTTTTTTAAAAATATTCCTATTTTATCTTCTAAGTTTCCTCCTTCATCAACTCCGCTAATAATGTCTGGTAGTAATGTGTACAATTTTGCTATTTCTTCTTCTAAAGCTTTTTCAAGAATTTCTTTGTGAGTTCCTCTAGCAGTTAATCGCAAACGTACCCTACCAAAATTGGGCAAATAAGCTAACTTTATAAAGGTTGGTAAATTATTTTCAAAATCTTCTATTCTTTCTGCAACTACACTTTCTCCTTGTCCATAGGTCATTATAGTTTTATGTAAAATAAAAGGAAGCTGAAATTGCTGTTGAATTCTTGGCAGCACTTCATACTTTAATAACCCTTTCATTTCATTAGGCACACCAGGTAATGATACGAAAACTGTATTATTTTCATAAAACCACATTCCAGAAGCTGTTCCATACAAGTTTTTAAGTACAGTTGCTTTTTGAGGCAACATGGCTTGCAGTCGATTTGATTCTCCAAACGGAATGTTATATTTCTCAAATAATTGCTGAATATGATTTACAACTTCTTCATTTAATAGTAAGGTATCATTAAAATACTCTGCAATGGTGTGTTTGGTAATATCATCTTTTGTTGGCCCTAAACCTCCAGTAATTATAACAATATCTACCCTTTCTTGTGCTTCTTTAAGTGCATTTAAAATGTGTTGTTTATCATCTTGAATTGATGATATTTGGTATACAGAAACACCAATCTTATTGAGCTCAGTCCCTATCCACTGTGAATTGGTATCCACAATTTGACCGATTAAAATTTCATCTCCAATAGTTATAATTTCTGCTTTCATTTCAAACACTTAATTCATGAACTAATAATCTATTTTACTCTAATATTAAATGATTCTTTGCCTGCTAGAACTCCTTTTAAAGCATCATTTTCTACAACTTTACCAACGCCAGCAGGTGTTCCTGTAAAAATAATATCTCCTTTTTTTAAAGTAAAATATTGAGAAACATAAGCAATCAATTCATCAACTTTCCAGAGCATTGCATTTGTGTTCCCATCTTGAACAAGCTCTTCATTCTTAAATAATTGAAACTTTAAATTCTCTAAATCAAATTGTATTTTTGGATAAAACTCACCTACAACAGCACTACCATCAAATGCTTTTGCTTTTTCCCAAGGCAGGCCTTTCTCTTTACATTTGGCTTGCACATCTCTTGCTGTAAAATCGATACCTAAACCAATTTCATCATAATATTTATGAGAAAATTTGGCATCTATATGCTTACCTACTTTATTAATTTTTACTAAAACCTCTACTTCATAATGTACATCATTAGAAAATGGAGGAATAAAAAACGGATTTTTACGAGGTAAAATTGAAGAGTCTGGCTTTAAAAAAACCACAGGATTTTCTGGCTTTTCATTAGCTAACTCTTCTATATGTTTTGCGTAATTGCGCCCAATACAAATTATCTTCATAACGAATAACGAGTTATAAATTTTTATTTACGAATTGATTAAAGTCGTTGTGTGTAATTCATTTTGTGGATTGACTATGGAATCCATTTTTTAGGAAAGTTTGGCTTTCTTTTTTCAAGAAAAGCATCTCTACCTTCTTTGGCTTCATCTGTCATATATGCTAAACGTGTAGCTTCACCTGCAAAAACTTGTTGACCAACCATTCCATCATCTGTTAAATTCATAGCAAACTTTAGCATTTTTATTGATGTTGGTGATTTTGCTAAAATTTCTTGTGCCCACTCATAAGCTGTACTTTCTAATTCATCATGAGGAATTACAGCATTAACCATACCCATTTCATAAGATTCTT
>CAXBAC010000385.1:0-1946 GCA_963973485.1 uncultured Polaribacter sp.
TCTACACCACCTAAAACATTGTTATTGCCATAAAATTTATCTGAAATATCGTATAAATCATCTCCTAAAGATTGACGATAATTCAAGTCTAAATTATACCCAATCATTGCTTTTTTCAATTCATTGATATAAGCCTCAACCTTTTCTTTTTCATTGACTAAATCTACTGCACTCATACCTTGATTTAGCACATTTACCACATTTTTTATGCTTACCAAACTTTTTAAATTGGGTGCTTTTATATTTTTGACTACTTCTAAAGTTAGAGTCTCATTTTCGGCTAATTTTTGTACCACATTAAAATCATCTTGAATTAAATTTAAAGTATTCAAGTAATTACCCATTTCACTTATTTCAACTTCTTTTTCAATAAGTGTTGCTTCAAATTCTTTCTCTAATTTTAGATATGTTTGATAAGCTTCCTTATCAGGTTCTGCAATTTCTGATGCTTTTTTGTCTCCAAATCTAGCTCTTCCTTTTTTTACAATTCTTGTAATTTCTAACTGATCTGTAGTTACAACACCTCCTTCTGCATTTCCTAGAAAGTTCCATCCATAGATATCATCTACATAACCATTATTGTCATCATCAATGGCATTAGCATTAACCTCATCAGCATTTATCCAAAGTACATTTTTTAAATCTTCATGAGCTGTATCTAAACCAGAATCTGCAATAGCCACAATAACTTCTTTAGTTTTTTTCCCCTCTAAAAAGGCATAGGCCTTTTGCAAACTCATACCAGCAATTGAATCTTGGGTAATATCTAAATGCGACCACGTTTTTAAGGCTTCTTCAGATAATGATTCTTTTTTTGCAGGTGTGGTATTAAATTGATCAAAATTAGGCTGTGAAACTACAATTTGTGAAGTTTTACAACTCGCTAAAACAAGTGCTACAACAGCACTTGATATATATAATTTTATATTTTTCATTAGGATAAAACTATGAATTAAAAATTTCTGAAAATTTATGAGTCGTATTTAGTCTAACTCCTTTTTCTGTTCTTTTTACTGTACAAATTTCGTTATGAGCATCGTGTTCTAAAAACAAATAATAATTTTCATCTGCTGCCAAATCTAAGAAAGCTTCTTTTTCTTTTATGGTTAATAGAGGTCTTGTGTCATACCCCATTACATAAGGCAAAGGAATGTGACCAACTGTTGGCAATAAATCTGCCATAAAAACTAAAGTTTTACCTTGATATTCTATTTTTGGTAACATTTGTTTTTCTGTATGACCATCCATAAACAAAACATCGAAACCAATTTGTTCTTTATAATTACTGTGGATAAACTCCAATTGCCCACTTTCTTTAATGGGATTGATGTTTTCTTTTAGAAAAGATGCTTTTTCTCTAGGATTTGGTTCTGTTGCCCATTTCCAGTGTTTGTTGTTAGACCAAACTTTTGCATTTTTAAAAGCTGGAATTAGGAGTCCGTTTTTATCTCTTTGAATAACACCTCCACAATGATCGAAATGCAAATGGGTTAGAAAAATATCTGTAATATCATCTTTATGGAACCCTAGTTTTTTTAGAGAATTATCTAAAGAAAAATCTCCAAAAAGGTAGTAATATCCAAAAAATTTATCTGATTGTTTATTTCCTAAACCTGTGTCCACTAAAATTAAACGATCTCCATCTTCAATAAGCATACATCTCATGCTCATTTCAATTAAATTGTTTTCGTCTGCAGGATTTGTTCTTTGCCAAATACTTTTGGGAACAACGCCAAACATAGCACCACCATCTAATTTAAAATTACCAGTTTCTATAGGATAAATTTTCATTTTTTCTAACTTTTTGGTTCCTTACAAAGATGTTAAAAAAATGATGAATTTACGTTAATAAAATTCTAAAGAATAATTGATAAACTAAAAAACGCTTCAATTTCTTGAAGCGTTTTTAGAGGTGTCTAGCGGATTCGAACCGCTGTACAAGGTTT
>CAXBAC010000386.1:0-1888 GCA_963973485.1 uncultured Polaribacter sp.
CATATTTGGTGTCTGTAGAAAAAGGCGCTAATTATCCAGCTGTCAGCGCAAAAGATATTTCTGATGCTAAAGTCACTATTCCACCACTACCTACTCAACGCAAAATAGCTTCTATATTATCAGCATATGATGATTTAATAGAGAACAACCTAAAACGCATAAAATTATTAGAAGAACAAGCACAACAAACCTATGAAGAGTGGTTTGTACGTTTTAAATTTCCTGGTTATGAAGATGTGGAGATTGATGAGAAAAGTGGGTTGCCTGTTGGTTGGGAGAAAGTGAAGTTGGTTGAATGTGCTAATTTAATTATGGGTCAAAGTCCAAAATCTGAGTTCTATAATAATGAAGAAATTGGATTACCATTTCATCAAGGAGTTAAGGATTATGGTTTTAGATTTCCAACAAATTCTTCATGGTCAACACAAGGAAATAGAATAGCAGAAGAAGATTCTATTTTGTTTAGTGTACGTGCACCTGTTGGTAGACTCAATGTTGCAATGGAAAAATTAATTATTGGTCGTGGTTTGGCTTCTATCAACCATAAAAAAAGCTGGAACAGTTTTCTTTTATATCAACTTCAAAATATCTTTTATGAAGATAATTTAATGGGTGGAGGAGCAATTTATAACTCTGTGACTAAAAAAGATGTTGAAACCATTAAAATAATTAATGCTTCAGAAGAAATTAATATAAAGTTCAATGATTTAGCTACAAATATTGATAAGCAGATTAAAAACTTAACCAAACAAAACCAACGCTTAAAAGAAGCTCGTGATATTTTGTTGCCACGTTTAATGAGTGGGATGGTAGCTGTGGAGCAAATGAATTTTGAAACCCTTCAACCTGCACATTAAGATGAACTACTGGCATATACAATTGCACCCTGGTAATAGCACTACTGTAGACAGAAAAAGGGCTTTAGATATTATTCAGAATCACCAAATAATTGGCATGGGTGAATCATGGGATAATGATAGAGGTCAGCCTGATAAATTTAAAAATGAAGTGGCTATTGGTGATGTAGTGCTTGTAAGAAGCGAAGGGTCGCCCTTGGCTTTGGTATCTATTGCAGAAATGTGCACACCCAACCATGAATCATCCGTTTGGTTTTCCATCAGTAGAAAAATAAACATCATTGCCATAGATGAAAAAGGGCACATCAAAAATGAATACAAAAAGTTAAGCAACAAAAACTGGACGGAAGGCATTTATGCTGCCACCACTTTTGAATCTGCCAATAACTGGCCATTTTTAAAATATTGGTATGGTAAAGTAATAAGAGAAAAACTCATGGAAAACATCAAACTTTCAAAAAAAAGAAAAGAAGAAATCAAAGCTTTGTGGGAACTATTCACAGAAGAATACATAGGAGCAGAACGTAGTGACATTCAGAAAGCTATTGATGAATTGCAGAAGCAATGGACTACCTATCGTGAAAAAATAATGGATGGTAGTTTAAGTATTGATGATTACACCAATAGAAAGTACAGTACTGATGCAACTATGCCTGGTGGTTATTTGTGCAATTTTTTAGAGAGGACTACCCGAGTCATTTATGGATCTTCAAAACCTGGTAACGCCAATAATTTTATGGTGAAGCTCAATGAAGATGGTGAAACATACACCATTAAGAAAGAACTTGGAAGAAGCGAAAAGCAAACAAACCATTCGAAGAAACAAGCTGTTGAAATCTTTGACCAAAGTATCAAACCCTTATTGCAAACCATAGTGAGTAGTTCTGATGCTGAAAAAATTATTCAAGCTATTGAAAACAGTGATTACCACGCGAAACAAGTGTTAAGAAAAGCAGCTGTATTGAACAATCATAGCTTGTTCTTAGCCATGTATTCTGATGAAGTCATCAATAACCTGCATAGCGAATTTG
>CAXBAC010000387.1:0-1883 GCA_963973485.1 uncultured Polaribacter sp.
GTTGTATATGCTACTGATTTTTCTGAAGAATCTATTGCAGCATTTCAACAAATGTTGAATTCTTTAGATTTTTTAGATGCCAAAAAACACCTGTTGTACGTAAACTTGCCTAATGAAAACTTTAAAACCACTCCAGAAATGGATGCTATGGCTAATGAGTTTTTAATGCAAGCAGAAGGCAATACAGATCGATTAATAAATGTAAACTTTGTGTGTGCAAGATCTATAGAAGAAGGGGTGTTATCGTTTGCAAATAGTGTGGGCGCAGATTTAATTACTATGGTTACCCATGGTAGAAAAGGGTTGTCGCATCTTTTTGCTGGCAGTATTTCAGAAGATATTACCAACCATGCATCATTACCAATTATGACGTTTAGAATGTAATAGCAACACCAATACTATTCGTTTTTTAACCTAAGTTTAATGCCGTACATTCTTTTTCTACTGCAGTAACCATTAGCTTTACATTATGGAGAGAACATTTGTAATAGGAGACATTCATGGAGGTTTAAGAGCGCTTGTACAAGTACTCAATCAGTTAAAAGTAACTGAAAAAGATACTTTAATCTTTATGGGAGATTATGTAGATGGCTGGAGCGAATCTGCACAAGTAATCGATTTTTTAATAGAACTTTCTCAGAAAATAAACTGTATTTTTATAAAAGGCAATCATGATGTTTGGTGCGAAAATTGGCTAAAAGATACTACAGATGTAAACCCAACTTGGTTTATGCATGGTGGAGAAGGCACTTTAGAAAGTTATCAAAACTACTCTACAAAAGAGCAACAAGAACACTTACAATTCTTCGAAAACATGAAAATGTATTATTTAGATGATGAAAACCGTTTGTTTTTACACGCTGGTTTTACTTCTATGCATGGTGTAGAAAGAGAATCGTATCCTCATAAATTCTGTACAGACAGAACCTTATGGGAAATGGCTTTGGTAATGGATAAAAAAATTGATTTAGAAAACACCAAATATCCCAAAAGATTAACCCATTATAAAGAAATATTTATAGGGCATACACCAACCACCAATTTTGGAGAAGCTACTCCAATGAATGCTATAAATATTTGGAATGTAGATACAGGTGCAGCTTTTAAAGGCAAACTCACAGCAATGAATATAGATACCAAAGCATTTTTTCAAAGTGATGTTTTGCCAAGTTTATATCCAAACGAAAAAGGAAGGAATTAATTTCTGACTATCGACTATCGAACAACGACCATCGAATCTCGAACAACGAATCTCGAATCTCGAATCTCGAACATCGAAACTCGAACATCGAATCTCGACTATAGAACTTACTAATCTCTTTTACCCAAAGGATAGGCTTCTTGTCTAAAAAAATCTTTTGGAAAATGTTCATCACCCTCAAAACCCAATTCAATATCTCTACCAGAATACGGAATGTAGTTGGTGTTAAAAAGGTAATCCCAAATACTTAAGGTCAATCCAAAGTTTACTCCATATTTACGTTCTTCTGGCAATTCTTTAGCGTGATGCCAAATGTGCATTTTAGGGTTGTTAAAAATGTACTTTAGCCAACCATAATCCCAATTGATATTCGCGTGGTTCAAATGCCCAATGGTAATGTTAAAAAAATGAACTACTGCCACATCTTGTGCAGAAAATCCGCCAATAATAGCTAAGGGTATGTAGCGTAAAGAATTGTAAACTACAGGTTCCATCCAATGGTAACGCAAGTGTGCAGCAAAGCCCATCTCTTTTACAGAGTGGTGTACTTTGTGAAAATTCCATAAAAACTCAACTCTATGTAGTAATCTGTGTGTCCACCATTGTACAAAATCAACCACAATAAAAAAGATAAAAATGCGCAATGCAAAAGGCAAAGCATTTAAATCTAGCAATTGAAAAC
>CAXBAC010000388.1:0-1883 GCA_963973485.1 uncultured Polaribacter sp.
CCCCCAACTTTCTATCAAGTCTTCATTGAAAATAAATTCAACACTTGATATTTATTTTTTAATAGTCTTAAAAAACATAAACAACTGTTTTACAGAAACTTATAATTTATGCCTTTTAAGTTAATCTATATATACAGCAAATATAGCTTATAATATATTAGAAATCAAATATTTATTAAGTTCCATGGAAAGTTTTTTTATGTTTTTTTTATTTTCAGAAAAAAAACATAAAAATGTAACATTTATTCCAACAGTTACGTATAACTAATTGAGGACATCAATACCTCTATAAAAGTTATTTAAAATTAGATGAGACAACTTAAAATTACAAAGCAGGTAACCAATAGAGAAACTGCATCATTAGACAAATATTTACAAGAAATTGGAAAAGTAGATTTAATTACTGCTGATGAAGAAGTAGAATTAGCTCAACTTATAAAAGCAGGAGACCAAAGAGCGCTAGAAAAGCTCACAAAAGCAAACTTACGTTTTGTGGTTTCTGTAGCAAAACAATATCAAAACCAGGGGTTAACTTTACCAGACTTAATTAACGAAGGTAACTTAGGTTTAATAAAAGCAGCAAAACGTTTTGATGAAACTAGAGGTTTTAAATTTATCTCATATGCTGTTTGGTGGATTCGTCAATCTATCTTACAAGCATTAGCAGAACAATCTAGAATTGTACGTTTACCATTAAACAAAATTGGTTCTATTAACAAGATCAATAAAATGTATGCTTTCTTAGAGCAAGAAAATGAGCGCCCACCAAGTGCTGAAGAAATTGCTAAGAAATTAGACATGACAGTTAATGACGTAAAAGAATCAATGAAAAATTCAGGACGTCATGTATCTATGGATGCTCCTTTAATTGAAGGTGAAGATTCTAATTTATATGATGTATTAAACTCTGGTGAGTCTCCAAACCCAGACAGAACTTTATTACACGAATCTTTACGTATAGAAATCAACAGAGCTTTAGAAACGTTAACGCCAAGAGAAGCAGATGTTGTAAAATTATACTTTGGTTTAGGTGAACACCAACCAATGACTTTAGAAGAAATTGGTGAAACTTTCGATTTAACAAGAGAACGTGTTCGTCAAATTAAAGAAAAAGCAATACGTAGATTAAAACATACCTCAAGATCTAAAATTTTAATGACTTACTTAGGATAGTCATTTGTAAATATCTTATTGAAAACTCTCGAATTAAATTCGGGAGTTTTCTTTTTTATATGATTATTTTTGTAATCATAAAACAACACAACAAAAAACAACATGAGTAATTTAATTGCACCTTCAATTTTAGCAGCAGATTTTGCTAACCTTCAGAGAGATATAGAAATGGTAAACCAAAGTGAAGCAGATTGGTTTCATATTGATATTATGGATGGTGTTTTTGTACCAAATATCTCTTTTGGTATGCCTGTTTTAAAAGCAATTTCTAAACATGCAACAAAAACTATTGATGTGCATTTAATGATTGTAAATCCAGATCAATATATACAAACATTTGCAGATTTAGGCGCAGATATTTTAACAGTACACTATGAAGCTTGCACTCATTTACATAGAACAGTACAAGCAATAAAAGCAGCAGGAATGAAAGCTGGTGTTGCTTTAAATCCTCATACACCAATTGCAGTTTTAGAAGATATTATTGCAGATTTAGATTTGGTGTGTTTAATGAGTGTAAATCCTGGTTTTGGAGGACAATCATTTATAGAAAACACCTACAAAAAAGTAAAACAATTAAGACATTTAATTGAATTTTCTGAGTCTAATTGTCAAATAGAAATAGATGGTGGTGTAACCAATAAAAATGCAAATGCTTTAATTGAAGCTGGAGCTAATGTTCTAGTTGCAGGAAGTTACGTTTTTAAAAG
>CAXBAC010000389.1:0-1846 GCA_963973485.1 uncultured Polaribacter sp.
CTTTAGGAGAAACAGTTGGTTCTGCATCATATCCTTTTTCATTGGTTAATTGTTTTACAATATTACCTTCTAAATCTGCCACAAAAATGTCGAAACTATCGTACACAGGCCAAATATATTTTCCATTTTTACGAAGTGGCACTTCTGGACACTCTTCATCAACCAAATGTGTAGAGGCGTAAATAATATGTTTGTTATCAGGTAAAAAATACGCACAAGTTGTTCGCCCTTTTCCTGTAGAAATCATGGGTGGCATATTGTTTTTAAAGTTTTTATCTGCATTCATTAAAAACATTTGATCACAACCAACATTCCATTTTGAATAATTTGATTGAAACACCAACTGCTTATCATCAAAACTCCAATAGGCTTCTGCATTATCACCACCAAAAGTAACTTGTCTAATACTTTTAAAATGGGTTTCTTCAGGATAAATTAAAGAATCTTTAACCTGTTTTTCTGCTGAAATTTTATCAGATTGTTTTTTATCGTTTTTACAGGAAAGCATTAATAATGCCAACACAAGTACAGAAAGTAATCTCATTTTGCTTTATATTTTTTAACTTTACAAAAATAATATTATCATCATGAAAAACAGTATAATAATCATCTTTTTAGCGTTATTTATTTCTTGTAAACAAACAAATATTAATGAAAATAGTATTGAAAGTGATGTTGCTTTTTTAGCTTCTGATGCCTTAGAAGGTAGACAAACAGGAACTGAAGGCGAAAAAAAAGCAGCTGAATTTATTACAAAACGGTTTAAAGATTTAGGATTGACTGAAAAAGGTACAGAGGGATTTTTACAGCCATTTACTTTTAAGCCTAAAACAAATCCTCATGATGAAGTTAAATTCGATGTAAATGGTGATGGAACAATTACTGGGAACAATGTAATTGGTTATTTAGATAACCAAGCAGAAAATACCATAATTATTGGTGCACATTATGATCATTTAGGATTTGGAGGTGAAGGTTCTTTGTATAGAGATTCTATAAAAGCAGTACATAATGGAGCAGATGACAATGCCTCTGGAATTGCAATCTTACTAAACTTAGCAGCAAGATTAAAAGATAAAAATACGAATAACAATTATTTATTTATGGCTTTTTCTGGAGAAGAAATGGGGCTTTTGGGTTCTAATTATTTCGTAAAAAACCCAACTATAGATACAAAAAAAGTGTCTTATATGATTAATATGGATATGGTTGGTAGAATGAAAAAAGATTCTACTTTGGCTGTTTATGGTACAGGAACTTCGCCTATTTTTAAGCAAGTTTTAAAATCTCATAATGATAATTTTAAATTAGTTCAGCAAGAATCTGGAGTTGGGCCAAGTGATCATACCAGTTTTTATTTAGCAGACATACCAGTATTACATTTTTTTACAGGCCAGCATGAAGATTATCACAAACCAGGAGATGATACTGAAAAACTAAATTATGATGGTATGCATTTAATATCTGATTATATTTTCAATATAATTTCTGATTTAGATAATAATGGGAAACTTGCGTTTAGAAAAACAAAGAATGAAAGTGATAGCACTCCTCGTTTTAAAGTAGGTCTAGGAGTTATTCCAGATTATTTATTTGATGGTGAAGGTATGCGAATTGATGGTATTTCTGAAGATAAACCTGCCCAAAAAGCTGGACTTAAAAAAGGTGATATTGTAATTCAATTAGGTGATAGTACAGTTACAAATATGATGAGCTATATGCGTGCATTATCAATTTTTGAGAAAGGAAATTCAACAAAAGTAGTGGTAAAAAGAGGAACTGAAAAAGTGGAAAAAGTGATTAATTTTTAAATAAACAATGTTTAAAAATAAACAGGATTTCATCA
>CAXBAC010000390.1:0-1841 GCA_963973485.1 uncultured Polaribacter sp.
TGGTTAGATCCTTATAATGATGATTTTGCAGTTTATGATGATGGCTTATTTAAAACTCAAACCATAGACCTTATTGAAAAAGGATTAAGACCAGGTCAAACAGTTGTTTTTAGGTTTAGACTAGTTACAGATCCTGCTGTTAATTCTTATGGTTGGGCTATTAAATCTATTAATGCAACTACAGCATCTGTGCAAAATGTTATTGATAATGTTGAGAAGTTTACAGTGTATCCAACCATATCAAAAGGTAACTTTACCATTTTTGCTGGTAACACGTTTGGTAACACAAAAGCAAATATTTACGATATTTCTGGTAGAGAAGTGTATAAAACTACTATAGATTTTACGAAACAAAAAGAACAAAAATTGAATGTAAACTTAGGTGCAGGAATGTATATTTTAAATCTAATAGATGAAAATGGACAGAAAGCCTCAAAAAAGATTATTATTCAGTAACAATTGATAAAATATAAAGAAAAAAGGCGCTAATTTTAGCGCCTTTTTTTATGAGTTAGAAAACCTCTTAGCCAAACTTACAGCATCTAAACCAATTTCTTTTTGAAGTTGAGCTGTTTTGCCATGAGTAATAAAAGAATCTGGAATTCCTAAAACAATAATTTCGTTTTTAAAATTTTCTTTTGCTGCAAATTCTAAAATACTACTTCCAAAACCACCTTTAATAGTACCATCTTCAATTGTAAATATTTTAGAATGGTTCCTAAATATTGATAATAGTAAATTATTGTCTAAAGGTTTTATAAAGCGCATATCAAAATGAGCAAATTCATCATTCTTATCTATTATAGATAGTGCTTCTTCTACATTTTTTGCAATAGTACCTACACTTAAAATAGCTATTCTTTCACCTTTTTTCAAACAAATTCCTTCACCAATATTAATTTTAGTAAAAGGTTTTTTCCAATCAGCAATTGCTCCATAACCTCTTGGATAACGTATAGCAATTGGATTTTGTAATCCCAATTGTGCTGTATATAAAATATTTCGTAATTCAATTTCATTTCGAGGTGCAAAAATAATAAGATTTGGAATACATCTTAAGTGCGCCAAATCAAAAACGCCATGATGTGTTGCTCCATCTTCGCCAACTAAACCAGCTCTATCTAAACAAAAAATAACGGGTAAATTTTGCAAAGCTACATCATGTATTACTTGGTCATATGCACGTTGTAAAAACGTAGAATAGATGTTGCAAAAAGGCACTAAGCCTTGGGTAGCCATACCTGCAGCTAAAGTAACTGCATGTTGTTCTGCAATACCTACATCAAAAGTTCTTTTAGGGTGTTTTTGCAACATAACCTTTAAAGAACTTCCTGTTAACATTGCAGGTGTTATGGCTACAATATTTTTATTTTCATCAGCTAATTCCAAAACAGTTTTACCAAATACATCTTGATATTTACTATAAACACTAACTTCTTTCGGAACTCTTTCACCAGAAATTTTATCAAATTTTCCTGGAGCATGATACGTAATTTGATCTTCTTCAGCTTGCTGTAACCCTTTTCCTTTTGTTGTAATTACGTGTAAAAACTTAGGTCCATTTACTGTTTTTAATCGCTCTAATTCACTTAGTAGTTTTGGTAAATCATGGCCATCAATTGGTCCAGAGTAATTAAAGTTTAATGCTTTTATAATATTATTTTGAGCAGCTAGTTTTTTATCCTTCTTAACTTTGGTTAAATATTCTTTTAAAGCACCCACAGCAGGATCTATGCCAATAGCATTGTCATTTAAAATAATTAAAATATTGGCTTCAGAAACTCCTGCATGGTTTAAGGCTTCAAAAGCCATTCCACTTGCTATAGAAGCATCACCAATAA
>CAXBAC010000391.1:0-1817 GCA_963973485.1 uncultured Polaribacter sp.
AAATAGGTAGAACCTATTTCTCGAACACTGTCTTGAGCAGTAGCTATATGATTAAAATAAATGTTTTTAGAGTTAGATATTAAACCAGGTTCTAAGCGTAAATTTAAGTTTTTGTGTAAACGTAAATCAGCAATTAAACCTACATTAAAACCAGCACTTGGTTCTACAGTAATGTTTGCATCTGCATAGTTGCTGTTTCTTAAATTGAGTTTAAAGTCGTTTTGATTAATACCTAAATAAAAACCATAATGTATTTTTCTTTTATCGAACGTTGGTAAATTTTCTACACGATCTCTTTGTGCAAAAAATGAAACAGACACCAATAACAACACACTAAAAACAATTCTTTTTTTTATCATACTATTTACTTGCAGTATAAATTGTAGCCACACCAAAAGTTACAGGTTTAGCTTCTGTATGTGTAAACCCATTTTTTTGCAAAATATTGTTGAAGGCTTCTCCAAAAGGAAAAGAATTTGCAGATTCTGATAAATAGGAATACGCACTTTTGTCTTTAGAAAACAATTTACCCACTGTTGGTAAGAATAGGTTTGTATATAATTTATACCCTTGTTTAAAAGGAAATTTTACAGGATTAGAAGTTTCTAAAATAACCAAAACTCCTGTTGGTTTTAAAACTCTTGCAATTTCTTTTAAACCTTTGTCTAGGTTTGCAAAATTACGAACGCCAAAAGAAACCGTAATTGCATCAAAAGTGTTGTCCTCAAAAGGCATTGCTTCAGAGTCGCCGACAATCATTTCTATTTTATCAGAAAGTTTTGCTTTGGCAATTTTTTGTTTACCTACCTCTAACATTCCTGCAGAAATGTCTAAACCTACAATTCTATCAGGATTTAATTCGGCCATCATTAAGGCTAAATCTCCTGTGCCAGTAGCAATGTCTAGAATTTGCTTCGGATTGTTTTTACCAACAATTTCAACAACTTTTTTTCGCCATTTTACATCAATCCCTAAAGAAATAACTCTATTTAAACCATCGTAGTTTTCAGAGATATTATCAAACATTTGGGCAACTTGTTCTTTTTTGCCAAGTTTAGAATCTTTGTATGGGTTTATTTTTTCTGCTGACATATTATTGTTTTAAATCTTCTTTTAGAAAAATATCTAAAAGATAAATGGCATTATCCATTTATGGCTACAACTGTATTTACTTGGTTTGGTAGCATTTCTTTTAATAAGGTTTCTATACCATTTTTTAAAGTTGCAGTAGAAGATGGGCAACCACTACAAGCACCTTGTAGAATTACGCTTACTACTTTATTTTGCTCATCATAAGAACGAAATGCAATGTTTCCTCCATCACCAGCAACTGCAGGCTTTATGTATTCATCTAAAATATCAGAAATTTGAGCAGGTATTCCTTCTAACTCAATAACAGGTGCCACAGTTTCTGGGTTGTCGCTATTTTCTTTAGTAGGCAATTCTTTAATAATAGTTTTACCTTCCACTAAATATTCGCGAATAAAAGTTCTTACTTCTGCAAAAACTTCATTCCATTCTACCATATCATATTTGGTAACAGAAATATAATTATCAGAAATAAACACTTCTTTTACAAATGGAAAGTTAAAAATCGCTTGTGCTAAAGGAGATGATTTGCTCGCTTCTTCTATGTTTTTAAATTCAACATCAGTTTGTGTTAGTGCTTTGTTTGTGCCAAACTTCATAACTGCTGGGTTTGGTGTGACTTCTGCATACACTTCTATAGCTTCTTTTTTAGTGGAGGTTTCTTCTTCGTTTACAGAGCCTTTATGAGCCATCGAACAATCCCTCTCTTGATCTAATACATTCAGCGC
>CAXBAC010000392.1:0-1811 GCA_963973485.1 uncultured Polaribacter sp.
TAGACCCAATTTTATCATCCCAACCCAAAGCTTCTGCTCCATTTAATGTTGCTGAACGTATAACTTCTAAAGGATGAAAACCTGCTTCACGCAATAATTCTAGCTCGCGTATGTAAGCAAAACCATACAATTGATAAATAAATCCAGAATCTGAACCTGCTGTAACTCTACCTCCTCTATTTTTATATTCGTTGATAAACGTCATCCATAATTGATAATTTTTACGCCAATTTACCTCTTGTTCTGTACCCCAATCATGCCAATAAGAACCATGAGAAATTTTACTTGGTTCATAAAATTTCCATAAAGAAGGCAAGGTATAATCTTCATGCCATTCAGCTCTTCTAGCTCTATGCAAATCTCTACTAGCTTCGTAAATATTAAAAGTTGGATCTAGAGTAAAATCTAATTCCAACAATTCATTCATCACATTATTCCAATGCTCTGAATATGGTTTTGCAGCTTGTGCCCATAACTTACCTGCTTCTTCAAACCTGTGTTGCTCATTCTGATAATTATAATCTAAAGGATAGTTTTGTACAGTTCTATCATCAAATAAAGCTTCTGGTAAACCATACCAATGCTCCATAGATGTTAAACCTGCTCTTGCAGAATGCAACACATTCCATCTTGCAACACTTAATTGAGCATGATGACATGCAGAACCCAAGCCTAATTTTTTATTTTCCTCTAAAGCAGCTTGCATTATTTCTGGTTCTGCACCAAAAAATTTAATTCCATCTGCACCTTTTTTAGCATTTTCTCTAACCTATGCTCTAGCTTCATCAGGCGTATTTATTCCGTTTTTAGTTCCTGAACCAAAACCTACATAATCAAAAATTCTTGGAGCCACAATTTTGTTATCAGCACTTTGTTTTTTTAGTTCTTTGGCATTAATTCCACTTGGTTGTCTTACAGTTGTAATTCCATGAGCCATCCATAATTTAAAAACATATTCAGGACTTGCTCCTTGCGAACTTCCTCCAATATGACCATGCATATCTACAAAACCTGGC
Source organism: uncultured Polaribacter sp. (assembly GCA_963973485.1). Taxonomy (GTDB): domain Bacteria; phylum Bacteroidota; class Bacteroidia; order Flavobacteriales; family Flavobacteriaceae; genus Polaribacter. The sequence continues at coordinate 1,017 of CAXBAC010000392.1, forward strand.
AATAAATACATACCATTAGCATTCAATTCTTTTCCTCCATTCTTTAATTTTGGACGACCACTTTCTTTAATTTCTACTCCAGGATAACCTACAACTTGAATTTTGGTAATCGTATTATTTTCTACAACAATATCAACAGGTCCTCTTGGAGGAGAACCATCCCCATTAATTAACATCACCCCTCTAATTATCAATTGATTAAAAGGACCATCACCTAAATAAGTATCTTGTGCTTGATTATTAAAAGCTGTAAATAAGAGTAAAAGGAATAAAAATTTTACGTTTTTCATGAAATAAAGTTTGGTTTAACATCAATAAAGGTAGTTAATTTTTAAGAATTGAAAATAGATAAACTTGCTTCTAATCAATTAAAAAATTAACTTCGCTAACTTATGATTTGGGTTTATACTCTCATAATTACAACAAATGGTAAAACAATACGAAAATACGCTTAGACAGCTAATAATAGATATTCTTGGCGATTCTGATAAAAGTGATTATTATATTTCTAAAGAAATATCAGACAAATGGTTTGCTAAAAGAACCAATGCAAAAAAACAAAACGATGGTTTTTTATTTGAAAAAAGAATTATCTTTTATGCTGACTTTGAAGATTTGGCTCAAACTATCATTCAAAATTGGAAAGAATTTTTACCTGTTTTAGTTGATAAAAAAAGGTTTGAAGTTTTTTTTAACGAGGTTAATCAATTTAGAAAAACACAAAACAGTGGTAAAAATTTGATACAAAGTCAAGAAAATTTACTTGCTGGAATTGTACAAGATTTAAAAAATGCC
>CAXBAC010000393.1:0-1780 GCA_963973485.1 uncultured Polaribacter sp.
ACTTTTTATTGACGGCTTACATCTTCTCTAACATCAGGAATACTTAAACAACCTTCATTAAATGTCCATTCTTCACCTTCTTCTTCAACAATTTTCGGATTTATATAAACACGCGTAAAGTTTTTTAAATTTTCTCTTTCTGCATCATCTAAATCTTCATCTTCTGCAAAAGGAGAAGCATCAATAACAAACAAACGAATTGCTTTACCGATTTGAGGTGCAGCCAAACCAACACCTGAGGCATTGTACATGGTTTCTTTCATGTTAGCAATAAGCTCTTTTAAGTTTGGGTAATCTTTGTCTATTTCAACGCCTACTTTTCTTAAAACAGGATCTCCATATGCAACAATAGGTAAAATCATTTTTTATTTTTTTGATGAGTGCAAAAGTACAATTTACAATTAGGTAATTCCAAATTTGAACTCTTAAATTATTGATTGTATAAATAAGATTGTAAGATTATTGTAGCGCTTATTTCATCTACCAAAGCTTTGTTTCTTCGTTGTTTTTTCTTTAAACCACTATCAATCATTGTTTGAAAAGCCATTTTAGAAGTAAAACGTTCATCAACTCTTTGTAATGGAATTTGAGGAAATTGCTTTGTAAGCTTTGTTATAAAAGGCAAAATCAATTGCTCACTATCACTATCAGTATTATTCATTTGTTTTGGTTTACCCATCAAAAATAAATCTACCTTTTCTTTTTGAGTATAGTCTTTTAAAAAAGTCAGCAATTCGTCTGTATTTACAGTTTTTAAACCAGAAGCAATTATTTGAAGTTCATCTGTAACTGCAATTCCTGTTCTTTTTTTTCCAAAGTCGATGGCTATAATTCTACCCAAAATGTATATTTTTTTACAAAAATAAAGTTTAAAATTATATAAATAGAGTAAACCTAATAAAATCAATCTATTAAAAATGTATTTTTTAGAATTTACACAGACACAGCTAATATGTTTAAAAAATGTATATTCGCTTTTGTTTTTAGCATTGGAATTATATTTGCAAAAATTAAATTATTATCATGGAAAATATTAGAAATATTATAGAGTCAGCTTGGGATAATCGTGATCTTTTAAAAGATGAAAATACGATAGCAACCATTAGAAAAGTAGTTGATTTATTAGATAAGGGAGAATTAAGAGTTGCAGAGCCAATAGAAAATGGTTGGCAAGTAAATGAATGGGTTAAAAAAGCTGTGGTATTATATTTTCCTATTCAGAAAATGGAAACATTAGAAGCTGGTATTTTTGAGTATCATGATAAAATTCCTTTAAAAGGAAATTACAAAGAAAGAGGTATTCGTGTTGTACCAAATGCAGTTGCAAGACATGGAGCATATATTTCTGCAGGTACTATTTTGATGCCAAGTTATGTAAATATTGGTGCTTATGTAGATGAAGGAACAATGGTAGATACTTGGGCAACTGTAGGTTCATGTGCACAAATTGGTAAAAATGTACATTTATCTGGAGGTGTTGGAATTGGAGGTGTTTTAGAACCACTACAAGCTGCACCAGTAATTATAGAAGATGGTGTTTTTGTAGGATCTAGATGTATTGTTGTAGAAGGTGTTCGTGTTGAAAAAGAAGCAGTTTTAGGTGCAAATGTAGTGTTAACTATGAGTACTAAAATTATAGATGTAACTGGTGATGAACCTGTTGAAATGAAAGGTAGAGTTCCTGCAAGATCTGTGGTAATTCCAGGAAGTTATACCAAAAAATTTGCAGCTGGAGAATATAATGTTCCTTGTGCATTAATTATTGGAAAAAGAAAAGAAA
>CAXBAC010000394.1:0-1775 GCA_963973485.1 uncultured Polaribacter sp.
GTTTGGTAATCCTACAATTCCAGCTTTCATTCTATTAAATTTTGCGAGTGCAAATATAGTTGTTTTAAAAACAAAAAATTCCGAATATGATTCGGAATTTTTTACAATATTTTTGTTGTACTTAATCTATGAATTATGCATAAAAGCTTGTTTTTCTAACAACGCTTCTTCTGTTTCAACATTATCTTCATCTGGCACACAGCAATCTACAGGACAAACTGCAGCACATTGAGGCTCTTCATGAAAGCCTTTACATTCTGTACATTTATCTGCTACTATGTAATAGATTTCATCAGAAATTGGTTCTTGATCTTCATCAGCATTTGCTTTTTTACCATTTGGTAAAACTACATTACCACTTAAATCTGTACCATCTGCATATTTCCAATCGTCTGCACCTTCGTAAATTGCAGTATTAGGACATTCTGGCTCACAAGCCCCACAATTTATGCACTCATCTGTTATTATAATTGCCATAATTTCTTTTCTGTTTTTTGTACCTTTGCTTTTGCAAAAATAAAGCCAAAATAATAGACAACCAAATAAATGATTAGTATTCAAAACAGAATTACTGCTTTTACAAAATTAGGCGACTTTTTAAGTCAGTTTTCTAACAATAAAATTGAGAAAAAACCACATATTGAGCACAATGATTTATTTTTTGATGGTTTCCAACATCAAATTAAGTTAGCACAAGAACATAATTCTTGGTTTACTAAAGACAATATTTTGTTTGCTTTACAAAGTTGGTCTAAAGCATTAACAGAAGAAAAATTACATCATTTTATTTCTGATGTTGATTTGAGTAACGCTTCAGCAAAAAAAGTAGCCATAATTATGGCTGGGAATATTCCTTTAGTTGGTTTTCATGATTTTTTATCTGTTCTAATTTCAGGACATTCAGTAATTGTGAAACAATCTTCTAATGATAAGCACTTACTACCATTTTTAGCTAAATATTTAGAATATGTAGAAGAAGATTTTAAAGGTAAAATTACGTTTACAGAAGAAAAACTTACTGCTTTTGATGCTGTAATTGCAACTGGTAGCAACAATACTGCTCGTTATTTTGAGCATTATTTTAAAAATAAACCAAGTATAATTAGAAAAAGTAGAAATTCTGTTGCAGTAATTACTGGTAAAGAAACAGATGAAGATTTTGAAAAATTAGCAGATGATATTTTTCAATATTTTGGTTTAGGTTGCAGGTCTGTATCAAAACTATACGTTCCAAAAGACTTTGATTTTAATCCGTTTTTTAATGGAATGTTTGTTAAAAAAGACATTATCAACAATGCAAAATATGCTAATAATTACGACTATAACAAAGCTGTTTATTTAATGAGTGAATTCGATTTGCTAGAAAATGGGTTTTTAATGATTAAGGAAGATGAAAGTTATGCATCACCAATTGCAACTATTTTTTATGAATATTATGATAATGAGGTTGACTTAAAAATCAAACTACATCAAGATAAAGAAAAAATACAGTGTATTGTTGCAAAAGATTTTTTTGAAAATGAAGTCGCTTTTGGGCAAACACAACACCCTGAGTTAACAGATTATGCAGACGGAGTAAATACGTTAGAATTTTTGTCAAAAATATAACACATGAAAAAGCATAATTTTAGTGCAGGGCCATGTATTTTACCAGAAGAAGTTTTACAAAAAGCTTCAGAAGCAGTACTTAATTTTAATGAAGATAATTTATCTTTAATAGAAATTTCTCACAGAAGTAAACCTTTTGTAGATGTTATAGAAAAAGCAAGAAGTTT
>CAXBAC010000395.1:0-1771 GCA_963973485.1 uncultured Polaribacter sp.
AGTTTTTATGATACAAATCGTTATTAAAATCAAAAAAATGAACTTCTATGGTTTGATGATTACCATCTACAGTAGGTCTGTTTCCAATATTCATCATCCCAAAAACAGTTTTTTCATCAATTAAAGATTTAACCACATAAACCCCTGTTTTTGGTATTAATTTATAAGACTCTTTAACATCTATATTTGCTGTTGGATAGCCAATTTTACCACCCAACTTTTTGCCATTAATCACAGTGCCATTCAGCATAAAATTATAGCCCAAATAATCGTTAGCAGTTTTTAAGTTTCCTGCATGCAAAGCACGTCTTATTTTAGTAGAACTTACAGAAACATCATCAATATCTTGGGCAGGTATTTCTTCTACTTTAAAATCATACAAATGGCTGTATTCTGTGAGCTGGGTAATGTTACCCTCTCTGTTTTTACCAAAATGATGATCATAACCAATAATCAATTTCGAAATATTTAGCTCATTTACTAAGATGTCTCTCACAAACTCCAAAGCTGTTGTTCTAGAAAATTTTTTACTAAAAGGATGAATAATTAAGTAATCTAAACCTGTTTTTTCTAATAACTCAGCACGTTCGTCAATTGTATTAATAAGCTCTAAACTAGCATCTTTTTGCAACACCATTCTTGGGTGAGGAAAAAATGTTAATACTACTGATTTTTTACCTGCTTTTTTAGCTTCAGTAACAAGTTTTTCTATAATTTTTTGATGCCCAAAATGTACGCCATCAAAAGTACCAATGGTTACAAATGTCTTTTCTTCAGAAGAAAAATTAGAAGTATTGTTAACTATTTTCAAGAAAATAAAATTTATACAGCAAATGTACAATTTATAGCGCTTAAATTAGTCAATAAATTGCTTAGCTTTTTAACTGGTTAAATACTAAATAATTACTTCTTTTTTTGTTAAAATGATAAATTTACGATTGAAATATTCTGAAATTCAAAAAAAATTGTATTTTGCGTATAAGTTAACAAACAATTCAAATTATGATAAAAAAGACTTTACTCTTGGTGTTCATAGCTTTTGCTAGTTTATCAATGGGAGCACAAACCACTGTAACAGGTGTAGTTAAAGATGCTAAAACAGGTGAAACGTTGCCTGGAGCTAGTATTAAAATTTCTAGAAAAGCAGTAGGTACAAATACCGATTTTGATGGTGAATTTGTTTTAACAACAACAGATGTGCCACCTTTTACACTAGAAATATCTATGTTAGGTTACAAAACAGAAGAAGTTAATATTACAAAAGACAATCAAAAAGTTACAGTTAGTTTAACAGAGAATGAAACTTCTTTAGATGAAATTGTAGTATCTGCATCAAGAACTCCAGAACGTATTATGGAGTCTCCAGTAACTGTAGAACGAATGGATGCTAGAGCCATTAAAAACACAGCCTCACCATCCTTTTATGAGGGCTTAGAGAACTTAAAAGGAGTTGATATTAATATGAGTAGCTTAACTTTTAAATCTGTAAATACGCGTGGTTTTGCAACCTTTGCAAACACACGTTTTATGCAATTGGTAGATGGTATGGACAATTCCTCACCACTATTTAATTTTGCCATTGGTAATTTATTAGGGATGTCTGATTTAGATGTAAAAACTGTAGAGTTATTACCTGGAGCATCATCTGCTTTATATGGAGCAAATGCATTTAATGGTATTATGTTTATGACAAGTAGAAGCCCTTTTGATAACCAAGGAATTAGTTTTTCTTACAAATATGGACAAACGATACAAGATGCTGGAGGAGATA
>CAXBAC010000396.1:0-1752 GCA_963973485.1 uncultured Polaribacter sp.
GGTGGTATGACTGTTGCTGGTAAATTAGTTGAACAAACTGGTGTTATTGGTGAAAAGTTAGAAATTACTGCTTTTGAAAAAATAAAAGCTGCTTATGTTGGTGCGTACACTCACATTGGTAAAATTGCTGCATTAGTAGGTTTATCTGCTGTTGTAGACAATGCTGAAACTTTAGCAAAAGACGTAGCAATGCAAGTTGCATCTATGGGAGCAACAACTTTATCTTATAAAGATTTTGATCCTGAGTATGTAGCTGCTGAAACTGAGGCTAGAATTGCTGTTATTGAAAAAGACAATATTGAGTTAGGTAGATTAGGTAAAACATTAAAAAATGTACCTCAGTTTATTTCTAGATCTCAATTAACTCCAGAAGTTTTAGCTAAAGCTGAAGAAGCTGCTAAAGCTGAATTATCTGCTGAAGGTAAACCAGAGAAAATTTGGGATAGAATTTTACCAGGTAAAATGGATCGTTTTATTTCTGATAACACTACATTAGATACAGAACAAGCTTTATTAGATCAAGCGTTTATTAAAGACGAAAAGAAAACTGTAGCTGATTATGTAAAAACTTATGGTGATGTTGAAGTATCAACATTTAAAAGAGTTACTTTAGGATAAAACCTAATTAATCATACAATAAAAAACCTCGCAATTTGCGAGGTTTTTTTTATGAATTAAATATACTTTATAATTAATTATTTTCTTTATTCCATTGTTTATAACCACCAGAGATATTTATAACATCAATTCCTTTTTCTTGTAATACTACTGCTGCTTTAGTACTTCTATTTCCTGTTCTACAATACAAATAAATAGTTTTTGTACTATCTACTTTTTGAAGAGCTTGTTCTGTAAAATCATCATCAAAAAAATTAGCAAATTTTGCAGATTCTATAAAACCTAATGCTGTTTCTTCAGGAGTTCTCACATCCAACAATTCGATCTTTTTATTTGTCAACAATTCTTTTAATTCTTCTGTTGATATTGAAGCAACTTTTGTTTCTTTCGTGCAATTGACGAATAAGAGACAAATCAGTATAAAACTTGAAAATATTCTCATTATTTTAATGTTGATGGACAAACTGCAGCTGTTCTTTCTATATCTGTATTTTTAATGGCTGCATAACCCCCAGAAACATCAATTACATTATGAAAACCTCTTGCTTTTAAAATTGAAGCAGCTATTACAGATCTATAACCTCCAGCACAATGTACATAAAAATCATCCTTTTTAGGAAATTCAGCTATGTGTTTATTTATAAAATCTAAAGGTGTACTTTCTGCTACTTTAATGTGTTCGCTTGCATATTCACCAGGTTTTCTAACATCAAAAACTGGTTCATTATTTTCTATCTTACTAGATAAAGTTTCAGCAGAAATAGATTCTAATGTATCTATTTGTTTGCTTGCTGATTTCCATGCTTTAAAACTACCTTCTAAATAGCCCAAAACGTTATCAAAACCAACTCTAGATAAACGAGTAATTACTTCCTTTTCTCTTCCTTCTGGAGAAACTAACAAAATTGGCTGATTGATATCTTTAATTAAAGCACCAACCCAAGGTGCAAAACCACCATCTATACCAATAAATATAGATTGTGGGATAAATCCTTTTATAAATTCTGATTGATGACGAACGTCTAAAATTATTGCTCCTGTTTCGTTTGCAATAAACTCAAATTCTTTAACTGATAAAGGTTTTGCTGAGGTTTTAATAACATCTTCTATATCTTTATATCCTTCTTTATTTAG
>CAXBAC010000397.1:0-1749 GCA_963973485.1 uncultured Polaribacter sp.
TTATTACAAATTATTACATAAAAAAACCTTTAGAGAAATATTTAAAGATGTATTTATTCCCTTTTTAGAGCACATTGGTTTACTTTGGCAAACAGAAACTCTATTACCAGCTCATGAACATTTTATCTCTAATTTAATTTCTCAAAAAATTCAGCTTAACACAGAAAAATTACAATATAGTATCAATAATACTAACAAAACTTATGTATTATTTTTACCTGAAAATGAAATTCATGAACTAGGTTTGTTATATTTAAATTACGAATTAGTTTTAAGAGGTTTTCATACCATATATTTAGGACAAAGTTTACCTTTAAACAATCTTAATTATTTTTTAGAAGGTAATAGAGAAATTTGCTTTATAACTTCATTAACTATTCAACCTTATGATGATAAAATTGAGGATTATTTTAAAGAAATCTCTGAAGTAATGTTAAATACTAAAAACAATTTTATTGCTACAGGTAGAAAAGTTAGTAAAATAAATCATCTTGAATTCCCAGAGAACATTAAACTATATGATTCTATTCCAGATTTGTTAAAAGTGTTATAAAATTTTAAAACAATTAATAAAATGTTTAATAAATAAATATATTTGTTAAACAAATCAACCTAATGAGTAAAAATATATATATAATTGGTTCTGGCTTTTCTTCTTTAGCAGCTTCATGTTATTTAGCAAAAGAAGGATATACTGTTACTGTTTTAGAAAAAAACAACACACTTGGTGGTAGAGCTAGGCAATATAAAAAAGATGGTTTTACCTTTGATTTAGGACCTTCTTGGTATTGGATGCCAGATGTATTTGAACGCTTTTTTGCAGATTTTGGAAAAAAACCTTCAGATTATTATACATTAGACAAACTAAGTCCAGGTTACGAAGTTTATTTTGGCGAAAATGATTCTATAAAAATTTCTGATAAATTAAGTGAAATTTATGATTTGTTTGAAAAAGAAGAAAAAGGAAGCTCAAAGCATTTAAAATCTTTTTTAGATTCTGCTAAAGCAAATTATGATACAGCAATTAAAGATTTAGTTTATAAACCTGGAGTATCTCCATTAGAGCTTGTTAATACAACAACTATTGCAAGAGTTACGCAATTTTTTTCTACAATAAGAAAACAAGTTAGAAAGAATATTAAAAACCAAAAATTAATTCAAATTTTAGAGTTTCCTGTATTATTTTTAGGGGCAAAGCCTAGCAATACTCCAGCTTTCTATAACTTTATGAATTATGCCGATTTTGGTTTAGGAACTTGGCATCCAAGAGGAGGGATGTATAAAGTTATTGAAGGTATGGTTTCTTTAGCTACATCTTTAGGGGTTCATTTTCAGGTAGATGCTAATGTTGAAAAAATTGTAACAGATGCAAATAATTCTGTAACTGGTTTAGTTGTAAATGGAGAAGAAATCAAAACAAATTTAGTTTTAAGTGGAGCTGATTATCATCATACAGAAACACTATTAGATGAAAATTTGAGGCAATATTCAGAGAAATATTGGAGTAAGAAAACCTTTGCACCATCATCTTTATTATTTTACGTAGGTTTTGATAAGAAAATAGAGAATGCAAGTCATCATACTTTGTTTTTCGATACAGATTTCGATCAACATGCAGAAGAAATTTATGACAATCCTAAATGGCCAACAGCTCCTTTATTTTATGCAAATTTTACTTCTATGACAGATAAAACATCTGCACCTGAAGGTAAGGAGGCTGGTTTCTTTTTAATACCATTAGCTCCAGGA
>CAXBAC010000398.1:0-1745 GCA_963973485.1 uncultured Polaribacter sp.
TGCAAGCCATTTTATAGCTGCTTTTAAGAAAAAATTTGGCACAACACCAAAAAAATATGTAATGAGTTTAAAGCAATAAATAGAACTATAAAAAGTGATACAATTAACTCATAAAGATGTAGAGAATAACCAACAAAAGTTTCCAATAACTATTGTTTGTGATACCATAAGAACTCCAGAAAATATAGGTATGTGCTTTAGAATTTCTGAAAGTTTTGGTGTAGAAAAAATTTATTTTCATGCAAACTCTCCGAATATTGAAAACAGAAAAGTTATAAATACAGCTAGAAATACAATACAACAAATTAACTATGAAACTTATAGTGATTTTAGTAAAACTATAGAAAAATTAAAATCAGAAGGTAATACAATTATAGGCATAGAAATTACTGATAAAAGTATCGATATTCAAGATTTTAATTTTAAAAAACACGAAAAAATCGTACTACTTTTGGGTAGTGAAAGAAATGGAATTGAGAATATTAATTTAGTAGATGAAACTATTGCAATACCCATGTATGGTAGAAATTCATCTATGAATGTTATTCACAGTTTAGCTATAACACTTTACGAAATAACAAATCAAATAAAGACATCTTAATATATATAAAATGAAAGGAGTTTTATTAAACAATTTAGGATCTCCAGATTCTACAGAATTAAAAGACGTTAAAAAATGCTTAGATGAATTTTTAATGGACGAACGTGTTATTGACATTGCCTATTGGAAACGTTATATTTTAATTAAAGGTATCATATTAAACTTTAGACCAAAAAAATCTGCAAAAGCTTATAAGAAAATTTGGTGGGATGAAGGTTCTCCTTTAGTTGTTATTTCTGAAAGATTTACAGAGAAATTAAAGCATAAAACAACTATTCCTGTTGAACTAGCCATGCGTTATGGATCTATGTCTATGGAAAATGGAATAAAAAATTTGGTTGATAAAGGAGTTACAGAAATATTTTTAGCTCCTCTATATCCTCATTATGCAATGTCTTCTTACGAAACAGTGGTTACAAAGGCTGAAGAGATTTTAGCTGAAAAATATCCTCATGTAAAATTAGATACTTTACCTCCTTTTTACAAAGAGCCAGATTACATAAAAGCAATGAGTAATAATATTGCCAAACATTTAGATGGTTTCGATTACGATCATATTTTATTCTCTTATCATGGAATTCCTGAAAGACACATAAAAAAATCCGATCCAACAAAAAGTCATTGTAAAATAGATGGTTCTTGTTGTGAGCGTAATTCTGTTGCACATTATACTTGTTATAGACATCAATGTTTTGAAACTACAAAAGCTATAGCTAAAGAACTAAATTTAAAAGAAGGTATTTGGAGCAACTCTTTTCAATCTCGTTTATTAAAAGATCCTTGGTTAAAACCTTATACAGATTTTGAGTTAGAGAAATTTCCAGAAATGGGTAAGAAGAAATTAGCAGTTATAACACCTGCTTTTGTTGCTGATTGTCTAGAAACTTTAGAAGAAATTGCTATGGAAGGTGAAGAAGATTTTCTTAAAGCTGGTGGAACTCACTATAAACATATACCTTGTATGAACGATAATGATGATTGGGTTGATGTTATGGCACATTGGGTTAAAGATTGGGAACACAATAAACTGCCACTAAGCGTTTAATTTCTTATATTAGTTGTCATGGACTTTTTATACGTTAAAGCATTACATATTATTTTTGTAGTAACTTGGTTTGCAGGCTTATTCTATATTGTTAGACTT
>CAXBAC010000399.1:0-1734 GCA_963973485.1 uncultured Polaribacter sp.
GTGTAATAACAGCACCTTTTGCAGAAGAATAGGCTGCTAACCCAGGGAATTTCATACTCCCTTGTATGCCTCCCATAGAACTTATGGTAACTACATGACTTCCTTTTTTAAAAAACGGAATTAGTTGTTTTGTCAATTCTGCAACTCCAAAAACATTCACTTTGTAAACTTCAAGAAAATCTTCTGAAGTTAATTCTGTAAAAGGTTTATTTACAAGTTTACCAGCATTATTAATTAAAATATCTACATGTTTCCATTGTTGATGAATAAAATCTGTTACTTTTTTAAAATCATTTTGAATTGAAAGATCAACAGAAAGTGCAGTAATGTTTTCATGATTTTCCTTTTTTAAAGGTTTTTTATTTCGAGATAAAGCTAAAACTTGATGACCTTGGTTTGCAAATAGTTTTGCCAACTCAAAACCAATTCCTCTACTTGTACCTGTTATAACTATGTTTTTCATTATAAAATCAAAATTTACTTCAGCAGCAATCTACTTAAATTTTCATACATTTAAGAATTAAAATCATACTAATGAAAAAAATAATTTTACTTTTTATAGCGTTCATTTTTACAAATGCTTTAATAGCGCAAAACACCTATATTTTATGTGGAAAATTGATTGATACCAAATCAGGAAAAATACATAAAGAGAAAACAATTGTAGTCAACAATAAAAAAATCGTAGATATTAAAGATGGCTATATTATGCCTAAAAGTGCAACTTTAATTGATTTACGAGATAAAGTTGTTATGCCAGGTTTAATTGATATGCATGTACATTTAGAAATGGAATATGATGACAAAACCAGAATAAGAAAATATATTTTAGATGAAGCTGATGTTGCCTACAACTCTATAAAATTTGCAGAAACTACTTTGCTAAATGGATTTACAACAGTAAGAGATTTAGGTGGTTCAGGAGTTAATATTTCACTTAGAAATGCAATAAACGCTGGTAAATTAAAAGGTCCAAGAGTATTTACAGCAGGTAAATCTTTAGCAACAACTGGTGGTCATGCAGACCCTACAAATGGAAGTAGTAGAAAATTAATAGGTAATCCTGGGCCAAAAGAAGGCGTAGTAAATTCTGTAGATGATGCTAAAAAAGCGGTTAGACAAAGATATAAGAATGGAACAGACTGTATAAAAATTACAGCAACAGGAGGCGTTTTAAGTGTAGCAAAATCTGGTGATAATCCACAGTTTACCATAGAAGAAATTAAGGCTATTTGTGATATGGCTAAAGATTATGGAATGCATGTGGCTGCGCATGCTCATGGAGATGAAGGAATGCAGAGAGCAATCATTGGTGGTGTTAAAACAATTGAACATGGAACCTATATGAGTGACGAAACCATGGACTTAATGAAACAATACGATGCTTATTTAGTACCTACAATAACTGCAGGAAAAGAGGTGGCTGAAAAAGCTAAAATAGCAGGATTTTATCCAGATATAGTAGTGCCTAAAGCTTTAGTTGTTGGACCTCAAATTCAAGGAACATTTGGGAGAGCTTATAAAAAAGGAGTAGGAATTGCTTTTGGTACAGATGCTGGAGTTTTTAAACATGGTGTAAATGGTAGAGAATTTGGTTTTATGGTAGCAGCTGGTATGCCAGCTATAGAAGCTATACAATCTGCAACTATTACAAATGCTATGTTGTTAAAAATGGAAGATGAAATTGGGCAGATTCAAAAAGGTTTTTTTGCTGATATTATTGCTGTGAATGAC
>CAXBAC010000400.1:0-1714 GCA_963973485.1 uncultured Polaribacter sp.
AATAACTTTAAAGCATTGGAGTGCCTTGGCATACATCATAAAAAAACATCAAGAACAAAGAGCTGAGTACGAATTTACAACAACTGATAAAAACTCACATTTTTTATGGGTGGTTGATAATCAAGAAGATATCAATCAAATATCTGAAGCTTTTAAAAGTATTGATACTCTTTATATTGCAGATGGTCATCATAGAACTACATCTTCTTGTTTGTTAGCAAAAACGTTAGCAGAACAAAATAAAAATCATACAGGAAATGAAGATTATAACTTTTTTATGAGTTATTTGTTACCTGAAAGTCAATTAGATATTTACGAGTTTAACAGATTTATAAGAGATTTAAACGGTTTGTCTTCTGCTGATTTTTTAAAGGCTTTAGAAGTAAATTTTAAAATTGAAAGAAAGCATCAAGAATTTTACAAACCATCAGAAAAAAATAAATTTAGTATGTATTTAGATGGTGAATTTTACAGCTTAATACTAAAAAAAGATAACTATAAAACTACAGACGAATTAAGTAAATTAGACGCCCAAATATTGTACAGTACTGTACTAAAGCCAATTTTAGGTATAGATGATATTAGAAATGATTCTAAAATTGTGTATTCACAGAATAAATCTGGTAGTTTAGAGTTAAAAACAAAAGTTGATACAGGAGAGTTTAAAGTATCTTTTGGTATGTTACCTACCACAATTGATGAGTTAAAAACTATAGTTGATGCAAATTTATTAATGCCTCCTAAAACTACATTTATAGAACCTAAACTTAGAAGTGCTTTAACCATTTATGAAATTTAATATGATAAAAGAGAACCTAAATAAAATACAAGCTACTTTACCAGAAAATGTAACCTTAGTTGCTGTTTCTAAAACCAAACCTAATAAAGACTTGCAAGAAGCATATGATGCAGGTCAACGTGTTTTTGGAGAGAATAAAATACAAGAAATGGTAGAAAAGTACGATGCTCTACCTAAAGACATCAAATGGCATATGATTGGTCATTTACAAAGCAATAAGGTAAAGTACATGGCTCATTTTGTAGATTTAATTCATGGTGTAGATAAATTCAAAACTTTAAAAGTAATTAACAAAGAAGCCAAAAAAAACAATAGAACTATTAACTGTTTACTACAGGCAAAAATAGCAGAAGAAGATTCTAAATTTGGCTTATCCTTTAAAGATATTGAAGCTATATTAACATCAAAAGAACTTGTTGAGTTACAAAACATAAAAATTGTAGGTTTTATGGGTATGGCTACCTTTACAGACGATGAAAAACAACTTAATAAAGAGTTTGCTTCACTAAACAACTTTTTTAAAGAACAACAAAAGAACGTCAATAAAAAAAATTGTGATCTAAACGTACTTTCTATGGGGATGAGTGGAGATTATAAACTGGCAATTGAAAATGGAAGTACAATGATAAGAGTTGGTAGTTCTATATTTGGCAGTAGAAATTATAATTAGTAATTTTATCGAAAATAGAAAAAGGAATTGTACGCAATATTAGATATTGAAACTACTGGAGGTAAGTTTAATGAAGAAGGAATTACCGAAATTGCAATCTATAAGTTTGATGGACAAGATATTGTAGATCAATTTATATCTTTAGTAAACCCAGAAAAACCCATACAGGAATTTGTTGTAAAACTCACAGGAATTAACAATAAAATGTTAAGAAATGCCCCAAAGTTTTATGAAGTGGCAAAACG
>CAXBAC010000401.1:0-1710 GCA_963973485.1 uncultured Polaribacter sp.
ACAAATAAAATTAAATCATTTATAGACTTACAAAACAAAAACAATGACAAAAAACGTTTTTTTTATTTCTCTTTTTTCATTTTTACTACTTTTTAGTTGTGATGATAGCTACAAATTAAAATTAGAAGTTCCTCATAAAACCACACTAAACAGTGACTTAACCATTACCTTAAATGAAGAAAATAACAAACCTTTAGATAAGGTGCAGTTTTTTATAAATGGTAAAGAAGTTAGTGCATCAGAAAATTCTTTACAATTTAACACATCAGATTATGGTCTAGGAAAACACCAAGTTTCTGCACTGGTATTTTACCCTGGTAAAACAAAAAAAGTAAATAATTATTTCGAAGTTTTTGCTGAAAACAAACCTGTTATTTATGGGTATGAAATTGTAAATACTTATCCTCATGACACAAAAGCTTATACTCAGGGTTTAGAGTATTACAATGGTTTCTTGTATGAAACTACTGGAAGAAGAGGTCAGTCTTTTTTAAGAAAAGTAGACATAAAAACTGGTGATGTTGTACAACAAATAGCTTTAGATAACAAGTATTTTGGAGAAGGCATGACTATTGTGAACAATAAAATTTACTTTTTAACTTGGCAAAGCAAAAAAGGTTTTGTGTATGATTTAGACACATTTAAGCTTGAAAAAGAGTTTGCTTACGATAAAAGTGAAGAAGGTTGGGGATTAACCAACAATGGAACAGAACTCATAAAATCTGATGGAACCAATAAAATTTGGTTCTTAGATATAGAAACGCTTAAAGAAAAAAGAGCATTACAAACCTATACTCATGACAGAGCTTTAAGTGAGTTAAATGAACTTGAGTTAATTAATGGAAAATTGTACGCCAATTATTATCAAAAACCTGTGGTTGCTATTATAAATCCAGAAAACGGAGTTGTAGAAGGCTTAATCAACTTAAAGGGTTTAGAAAATGAGATGAAAAAAACTCAAAAATTAGTAGCAAATGATGAAGTATTAAATGGTATTGCTTACGATGCCAAAAATGATCGATTATTTGTAACTGGAAAAAATTGGGGAAAGCTTTTTGAAATCAAATTGGTTGAAAAATAATAAATCAAAAAATTAAAAGTTTATTTTTATAAAAAATTGATTTATGCGTTATTTGGTTACTTTTTTAATTTGCATCGCTCTTATTTCTGTGAGTTCTTGTAGAAAAGATTTTTCTACTATACCAAGTTTTGGAAATTTAACATTCTCTAAAGACACTGTTTTTTTAGACACAGTTTTTACGAATATTGGCTCTGCAACCTACAATTTAAAGGTATACAACAGAGGTAATAAAGCAATTACCATCCCAAAAATTGCTCTAGAAAACGGAGTTTCATCTAATTACAGACTTAATGTTGATGGTATTCCTGGCAAAGAATTTAATGATATTGACATACTTGCTAAAGACAGCATTTTTGTATTTGTAGAAACCACTATTGATGCAAACAATGTAACCAATCCTTTATATACAGACAGGATTTTATTTGATAATGGCACCAATCAGCAAGATGTAGATTTGGTTACTTTAGTACAAGATGCTAATTTTATTTTTCCTGAGAAAGACCCTATCTCTATGAAAATTGATAGCCTATCTTTTAATGGTCAGCCAACAACCATAAAAGGTCGTTTTTTAAAAGATAATGAACTCACGTTTACCAACAACAAACCAACTGTAATTTATGGTTATGCAG
>CAXBAC010000402.1:0-1690 GCA_963973485.1 uncultured Polaribacter sp.
CTGGAAAAATAACCAACGTAATATATCCTGCATACCAGAAGGAAAATATGAAGTTGAACCCAGGTTTTCAAAGCGATTCAAACATCATTTAATATTGAAAAATGTAAAAGGTAGAAGCTTAATTCTGTTTCACCCTGCAAATGATGCGCAACGAGATTTAGAAGGTTGTATTGCTCCTGTAACTTACTTGAGTGGCATTGGAAAAGGAATTTATTCCAGAGATGCCATGCAGCAATTATTGTCTTTGGTATATCAAGCTAAAGATCGAAAAGAAAAAATTTTATTAATGATTAAATCACAGAATTATGAAAATTATAGAACGTTATCAAAAACCAACACCTAAATTTTTTAGAGTGTTACGAAATATAGGGATTGCATTAGCCACTGCAGGAGGAGCAATTATTGCAGCTCCAATAAGTATCCCTGCAACAATAGTTACCATTGCCACTTATATGACAGTTGCAGGAACTGTTGCAACTGCTGTAAGTCAAGCTGTAGTTTCTGATGAAAAAGAGAAAACAGTATTGGAAACTTCTAAAAACAGTAATTAAAATGAATTTTCACATCCCACATCAAAATTTGAGTGCTGGTGTCATTGGTGGTACTTTTTTGACTACAATTTCTCATATTGGTTCAGAGGATATTATAACCACAATTGTATTGGCTACTTTAGGAGCAATTGTTAGTTTTATTGCTTCTGTAATGATGAAGTTTTTTGTAAAATCTATTAAGAAGCATCATAAAAAGTAAAATTTAAACATCAGTAATTAGAAAGAGCATTTATATTTTGAATGCTCTTTTTTTATATGTAACAGTTTTGTTTTTTACTTAACGAAATGAGGCAAACAAAGAATTGTAGTTACCACTGTAAACTAGAATTTTTGTGCAGATGAATGAGATAAGGGAAAAACATTAGCAGGTTTTATCGTTTTTAAAGTTTGATAAACAGAGGTTGATTTTTAGTAAGGAGTTTATCAAACTTTAAAAATGTTAGCCCAATGGCGATTGAATGGAAAATAATAAACGTACGTAGTGCGTGGGCAGTAGCGAGAATAAGTGTATTCTTTTTTATTTGTTTTGTAGTAATGATTTTGGGTGGTTTTGTTAAAAGTGAATGTTAGCAAACTTTATTTTGATTGATTGAATTTTTACATTTTGTTGAGGTGCTTTTAAAATGAAAATACATTTGCTTTTAGTGAAACCTCTTTTTAGTAATTTTTGACAAATAAAAAGGAATACTCTTATTGGCTTTTTTTTGATTTTATGGGTGCTTTGATGAATGTTTTTTACAACTAATAATTATATAAATATTTTAAGAAATCTTTTTATGAAAACGATAAAAAGCACTTATAAAAACAATGAAAAAAACTTACGAATGTTTCTTGATTTACTAAAATGATATTTATTTAACGGAATTGAGCGTTGGAAAAGCGGCTATTTTACATAATGGCGTTATAGACCAGAAATTAAATGAATGTGTATATAACTGCGCATTATGTAACTTAGCTTTGGGGAGTTTTGTGTTTTATGAAATAATAAAAACGTGTTGTTTTTTAGAGTTGTGTAATGAGTATGCGAATGGAATAAGCTCTAAAATGCAACTTCTTATAGAGTTTTAAAACGCTAAACTTGCGCTGGCGCGCGGAACAAACCAAAAGACAGAGATTTTTTGCTTTTGCAACAAACTGGA
>CAXBAC010000403.1:0-1688 GCA_963973485.1 uncultured Polaribacter sp.
ACATTAAAACCGACTGCACCTTGAGCTGTAGGTGTTATAGTAACATCACCTGAATTATCTTGAGTTATTGCATAACTAGCTGACACCTCTGTTGGTGGAGCCATACTTTCTATAAAAGAAAGGTCTCTTATTTCTTCATCACATGCTACTACAATAAATAACATGATAAAGAATGTGTAAATATTTTTTATTTTTTTCATTATTTTATTTTTTAATAATTAGGGTTTTGTGGCCAACGATTACCTGCTAATTGAATTTCAATTTCTGGAATAGGGAAAACTTCATGTTTACCAGTTACAAAGCCGTTTATAGCTTGAGCTGCTCTACCTGTTCTAACCAAATCGAAAAAACGATGTCCTTCACCTACTAATTCTATTCTTCTTTCATCTAAAATATTGTTGTACAAATTGTCTCCAGTAGTTGTAATATTATTTGCTGTGTTACCAAAAGCTCTAGTTCTAACTCTGTTTAAATACTCTTGTGCTTTTACATCATTTGGCACTGCACTTCTATTAAATGCTTCTGCTGCCATTAATAATACATCTGCAAAACGAATTGCTCTGTAGTTATTTGGGTTTGTTAAGTTTCTATCTCCTTGAGCGTCTGCACTTCTTTTTCTTGGGATATATTTTCTGTTAAAATATCCTGTGTGTTCATAACCAACTCCATAAGTAGCTCCTGTACTTGCTGCCCATGCATCTATATTTAAAATAGCAACATCTCTTCTTAAATCACCATTTTCAAAAGCATCATAAACTTCTTGAACAGGAACGTTAAAACTAAAACCTGATGAAAAGTCAGGCCCTTCATAGTTTCTAACTCCATTAAAACCTACAGCAACATTACCTTCACTACACTGTAGACAGCCAAAACCTGCTCCTTGACCTTCGAAATATTGTACCTCAAATACTGATTCTATATTGTTTTCTCCTGCTTCTTCGAAAATAGTATCATAATCTGTAACTAAATCATGAGGTCCATTATTAATTAAATCTTGTAATACTGCAGCAGATTCTTCATATTTTTGCTGAAATAAATACACTTTACCTAACAATGCTTGAGCTGCTCCTTTGGTAACTCTACCTGGTATAGACTGTATGTAAGGTAAATTATTAGCTGCAAAGGTTAAATCTGACTCTAATTGGGCATAGATTTCTGCTTTTGGAGTTCTATCTATAGTAAATTGTTCTCCAAACTCTATTCTTTTATCAACTGCTAAAGGAACATCTCCAAACCATTTTACCAATTCGAAATAATAATAGGCTCTTAAAAAAGTAGCTTCTGCTAATACTTGTTCTTTACCAGGAAAATCTGTTTTATCCTTAAATTCTAAGATGTAGTTTGCTCTGTTAACTCCTGCAAACATCCAGCTCCAAATATCTCTCAATTGTTGATTTTGAGGTGTGTGCCTCATATCATCAACTTCTTGAATTCCTAAAACATCTGTTGCACTTTCACCACCTGCTAGTGTATTGTCTGATGCAATTTCTCCCATCATTACATTTAGATAAGTGGATTGAAGCAAGTCATAAGCACCAATTAATGCATCTTGATAATCTTCTTCTGTATTAAAAAAGTCTTCTGAATTATCTGATCTTGGTTTTACATCTACAAAATCATCACTACAAGAATAACTCAACCCAATGGTTAAAATTAATACTAGATATATTTTTGTGTTTATTTTTCTC
>CAXBAC010000404.1:0-1686 GCA_963973485.1 uncultured Polaribacter sp.
CATCAATTTTTGAACCTTGTCCTTTTTTAGAAGGTACTTTAGATGCTTTACCTCATGAGGAGTTGTTTAGTATAGAAAGTATGCTTATTGTTCATCAAGGTGTAGATTATAATGTAGATGTAGAGCTATTTAAATCTTCAGAAAATATTTCAATTATAATTCACAACAGATCTAATGTTTACAAATCTGTAAATCACCTTAACCAAAGTAGAAACGATTTATATTTTCTAAAAAGAGAAATTGCCGAAAAAAATAAAGAACTTATTAGATTACGAGAAATTGCAGACAAAGCCAATGCAGAAAAATCTCGTTTTTTGGCAATGATGAGTCACGAAGTACGTAATCCTTTAAATGTTATTCTAGGCTATACAGAGTTAATTAATAAAGAAGAAACTTCTTTAATGGCTCAAGAATACCTTAAATATTTAACTATTTCTGGTAGAAACCTTAAAGTAATTGTAGATGATATTTTAGATTTATCTAGAGTAGAAGCAGGTAAGTTGATTTTGGCAAGAGAGCCAATGAGTATTACAGCAATTATAGATCAAATTGATAAAAACTATCAAAGTAGTCATAAAGACATAGATATTGAATTAAAGTTTAACTTGTCTGATAATTTGCCAAAAGAAGTGTTAGGAGACGATGTTCGACTAATTCAAATTTTAACAAACCTTATCAATAATTCTATAAAATTTACACCAAGAGGAACTGTTACTACATCTGTAGATCTTTTATTTTCTGATGCTGAAAAAGCATTGATTTCTTTTAAAGTAAAAGATACAGGGAGAGGAATGACTGCAGAGCAGGCTTCAAAAATATTTGATGAATATCAACAAAATAGGTTGAGTGACAATAGAATGCATAATGGTGTTGGTTTGGGGTTATCTATTGTAAAGCGTTTGGTAGACGTTATGAAAGGTAGAATAAAAGTAGATAGTTTAAAAAACTACGGAACAACAATTACAGTTGATATTCCTTTTGATCTTGATGCAAATCCAAATGCTATTAAAGTTGATGAATTAAATAGCTCTTCAGCAATTTCTCTAAAGGGGAAACGTATTTTGGTAGCTGATGATAATTTTTTAAACTTAAGTATTGTTGCGCACATCCTTAAAAAAGAAGAAGCAGAGCACACTTTGGTTAAAGATGGTGTAGAGGCTATTGCAGCAATGGATAAAAGTACTTTTGATATTGTGCTTTTAGATATTAATATGCCAAACCTTAAAGGAGATGAGTTAATCAAAAGAAAGTTAGAAATGAAAAAATCAAACTCAGAAATTCCTTTCTTAGCTTTGACAGCAAATAACTCAAAAGAGGATATTGCACTATACAAAGAGCTAGGTTTTGCAGGTGTTATTCCTAAACCTTTTACTGCAATTCAGTTTGTAGATATTTTAAAAAGTCATCTGTAAACTTGGTTTACAATCTTTTTTCTATCCAAGTTTTAAAACTATAAAAATTTTGAGGGGCAACCCCATGACCAACATTGTATTCAGAATATTCGTTTTTTAATTCTAAATTATCTAAAAAAGTTTCACTTTTTCTTGCCCAATCTACAGGTAAAACTTGGTCTACAATACCATGAGAACTGTAATAGTCGGTTTCAATTTCTTTAGAAATTTTTTCTGGTAAAAGTTCTGTATTTAGATATCCGCTTAAAGCAATTATGTGGTTTACTTTATTTGG
>CAXBAC010000405.1:0-1670 GCA_963973485.1 uncultured Polaribacter sp.
GCAAAATGGGAGGCGAATTTGTACCCACTTTAGATGAAGGTGATTTTGTAATTCAGCCTGTTTTAAAAACAGGAACATCCTTAGGTAAAACGATAGAAACAACTACAAAAATTGAGCAAATTTTATTAGATAATTTTCCAGAAGTATCACAAGTTGTAAGTAGAATTGGTGCTGCAGAAATTCCTACAGACCCAATGTCTATGGAAGAAAGTGATGTAATAATAAAACTTAAACCAAAAAGTGAATGGGTATCTGCAAATACTAAAGATGAATTGGCGAATAAATTTAAAGACGCTTTGGCTATTATTCCAGAAATGGAAGTCGAATTTACGCAACCAATTGAAATGCGTTTTAATGAGTTAATTACAGGAGTTAGAGCAGATGTTGCTATAAAAGTTTTTGGAGAAGATTTAAACGTTCTATCAGAAATAGCAGAGCAAATTAAATATCAAATTAAAGATATAGAAGGAGCTGCAGATATAAGTGTAGAAAAAGTAGAAGGTTTACCTCAAATGATTGTTGATTTTGATAGGTCTAAAATTGCACGTTATGGAATAAATATTTCTGATGTAAATGAAATAATAGCTATGGGCTTTGCAGGTAAAATATTAGGCAATGTTTTTGAAGGTGAAAAACGTTTTGATTTGGCTATTCGTTTAGATAAAAATAACAGAAAAGGCATTAATAGTCTTAAAAACTTGTTTGTTGATTTACCAAATGGAAGAAAAGTTCCATTAAAAGAACTAGCAGAAATAAAATACACAACAGGCCCAGCACAAATTTCTAGAGATGATACAAAACGAAGAATAGTTGTAGGTATTAATGTTAGAAATAGAGATTTAGAATCAGTAGTAAATGAAGTCAGTTCAATAATTAATAATTCTATAGAGCTTCCTGTAGGTTATTCAATTTCTTATGGAGGGCAATTTGAAAATCTACAAAATGCAAAACAACGATTGCTAATTATTGTTCCTATAGCTCTAGCACTAATCTTTTTACTTTTATACTTCGCATTTAACTCATTAAAAGATGCTTTATTGGTGTTTACAGTTATTCCTCTTTCTGCAGTAGGTGGTATTTATTTGCTCTGGTTAAGAGACTTACCTTTTAGTATTTCTGCTAGTATTGGTTTTATTGCCCTATTTGGAATTGCAGTTTTAAACGGAATTGTTTTGATAGCACACTTTAAAGAACTTGAAAAAGAAGGTTTACATAATATGAATGAACGTATAAAAAAAGGAACAAAAGAACGTTTAAGACCTGTAATATTAACAGCAAGTGCAGCTGCTTTAGGTTTTTTACCTATGGCAATTTCTACAAATGCAGGTGCAGAAGTTCAACGTCCATTAGCAACTGTTGTTATTGGTGGTTTAATTACAGCAACCTTATTAACGCTTGTGGTTTTACCTGTGTTATATGCTTGGTTTAATAATAGAAATAGAAGAGCATTAAATATCAATAAGGTAACTTTACTCTTGTTGTTTGGTTTTTCCAGTATTTTTAGTGGTAATGCACAAAACAAACTTACTTTAGAACAAACTATAAATTTAGCTCTACAAAACAATGCTGGTTTAAAAGCTTCTAATTTAAAAGTGAACCAAAGTGATGTATTAATTAAAAATGCATTTGATTTTGATAAGATCGACAACATTAAATTCGGGACTAACTTT
>CAXBAC010000406.1:0-1637 GCA_963973485.1 uncultured Polaribacter sp.
GCGCATCTTTTTCAAAGAAGAAATAAGAAGTAATTACTGCAGAAACAGAGGCTAATAATAATGGTACTAAAGAAGCAAAAGCTAAGTCTAAACTAAATATTTCTACTGCAAAAATAATTGCTGCAACTGGTGCTTT
The DNA here is from genome assembly GCA_963973485.1 of uncultured Polaribacter sp. GTDB lineage: Bacteria > Bacteroidota > Bacteroidia > Flavobacteriales > Flavobacteriaceae > Polaribacter. The sequence continues at coordinate 137 of CAXBAC010000406.1, forward strand.
AAACATAGAAGACATTGCACCTGCTGTTGCACAACCAATAAGTAACATTCTGGTTTTTGCGTTCATATGAAACAACTGTGCAACATAAGAGCCTAATGCTGCACCTGTACTAACTGCTGGGCCCTGCAAACCTGCAGAACCACCAAAACCAACTGTAATTGGAGCAGTAATTAAAGATGCATACATTTTATATTGTTCTATAATTCCGTTTTTTTTAGAAACTGCATGTAATGTTGTAGAAATGCCATGACCAATTTCTTTTTTAATAATTTTCTTTTTGATGTAATACACCAAAACTAAACCTATAATAGGAAAGATAAAATACAGAGAATAGTGAAAATCTTTAATGAATTTACCCTCTAAAAGATTCTCGAAAAAAAAGGTTAAATTTTTTAAAACTGCTGTACCCAAACCAGCTAGTAAACCTACCAAAACACTAAGTGCATAAATAAACTGACGTTCAGAAATAAATCGATATCTCCAAAGTAGAATTTGTTTTAAGTACTTATTTTTAGTTGGCATTCCAAAAAAGCTATTTCGTTTTAGATAATATATCTGTACCTAAATATTTGTTGTCTTTGTTATAATACCAAGCTCTATTTTTAGGCATTTTAATATCATTAACAGTTTCTAAACCTGACAATAAAATATATTCTCCACTATCTTTTTCTTCTTTAAAAAATTGATACACTTCCATAGCAAACGTTTCTGGATTAAAATAAAAATACCATGTATCTTTACCAACCTCTTGATTGTAAGTAGCTTTTAAAACCAAATATTCTTTTCCTTTAAACTGACGTTTTTCTACTTTTTGATGTATGATTGTTCCATCATCTTTTAATTTCATTGGCAATCCATACAAATACGTATAATAATTTTTATACAAATTTGCACGCTCTTCATTTAAACTGAATTTTTTTTTCAGTTCTTCTGATGGATTTTCATCTCCATTTAAAGAGAAACGAATTTCATTCTTATCAACAATAAATTCAGTAATAACAGTATCTCTTTTAGCAACAACAGAAAAATATTGTTTTGGCAGGTTAATGTTGATTTTACTTTCTCTTAGTGAACTATTTGGAGTTTCCATAGTTACAAACAATTCTCCTTTAAAAGTATTCCAATTTCCATTTGGATCATGAAACTGAATTGCTTTTTCCAATAACTCATCTCCTGTTATAGTTTGCGAAAATCCAGATACAGCAATAAATAATATTAAAAGTGTGGTTAATTTTTTCATATTTTAAATGTAATAAAAAATCCTGCAAAAGCAGGATTTTAATTTATTCTTGAATATCGAGTTTTAAACTCAACTCTTGCAGTTGCTCATCATCTATAAAGGCAGGTGCATCTATCATTACATCTCTACCAGAATTATTTTTTGGGAAAGCTATAAAATCACGAATGGTTTCTTGGCCGCCTAAAATGGCAACCAATCTATCTAAACCAAAAGCCAAACCTCCATGAGGTGGTGCTCCATACTCAAAAGCATCCATTAAGA
>CAXBAC010000407.1:0-1632 GCA_963973485.1 uncultured Polaribacter sp.
GTAATACATTAGAATTCGTTTAAAAATTTTATTTAACTAAAAAAGTTAACCTTACAAATAGATAAATTAAGATGTTTTTACTTCTTAAATTGCAGAACTTCGCTTCTGCCTTTTTTAAAAATTTTATTACTTGCGTGTTTTCCTTTTCTAAGTTCTTTTTGCTCTTCGTAAGGTAAATGAATGATTTCTTGGCAATCTGCAGAACAGGTATTTTCCATCTTTTCTGCACATGAATCACACTGAATAAATAACAAATGACAAGCTTCATTAGCACAATTGGTATGCGTGTCACAAGGTTTTCCACATTGATGACAATTGGCTATAACATCATCTGTAATTTTCTCTGCTCTTCTATGATCAAACACAAAATTTTTACCAATAAATTTATTTTCTATGCCTTCTTCATTTACTTGACGAGTATATTCTATAATACCACCTTCTAATTGAAAAACATTTTTAAAACCTTTGTGTTTGTAGTAAGCAGAAGCTTTTTCGCAACGAATACCTCCTGTACAATACATCAATAAATTTTTGTCTTCTTTGTCATCTTTTAAATCTTCTTCAATAATATCTAAAGAGTCACGAAATGTGTCTACATCTGGAGTTACTGCTCCATCAAAATGCCCGATTTCACTCTCATAATGATTTCGCATATCTACACAAACTGTATTTGGGTTTGCTAACATTTCATTAAATTCCTTAGCATTTAAATGAACGCCTTTGTTGGTAACATCAAAAGTATCGTCATTTAAACCATCAGCAACAATTTTGTTTCTAACTTTGACTTTAAGTTTTAAGAACGATTTATTGTCTTGTTCAATTGCCACATTTAAACGAATATCTTTTAGAAACGCAATACTATCTAATTGCTCTTTTAGCGCGTAAAAATTTTCTGAGGGCACAGAAAGTTGAGCATTAATACCTTCGTAAGAAACGTAAATTCGCCCTAAAACATCTAAAGCATCCCACTCTAGGAATAACTTATCTCTAAAAAGTTGTGGATTTTTAATTTGGTGGTATTGATAAAAAGAAATGGTTAACCTGTCTTTACCAGCTTTATCAATTAATTCTGCGCGCTCATTTGCGCTTAACTTGTTGTACAGTTGCATGCTATACTTTTTTAAGTTTAACGTTATATTATTATTGATGGCAAAATTACGTTTTTTATATTTTTTTTTGATCAATATCACAAGTTTTCACTCATAATTATTAAACAATCCAAAAAACCAAATAAAAATGCTTTAATTTAAATAGGCTTACTTTTCTTAAAAACAAGTAAATTCTATTTTTAAAAGTAAAATTATATCAAATTGTTAAAATTTAAACAAGGTAAAAAATATGGTAAATTTTTATTAAAATAATGGACGACTTATATTTAGTTCTCATCTTTGTAAAAAATTAGAATACTAAATTTAAAATTACATGAAAGTAGCTGTTGTTGGTGCAACTGGTATGGTTGGCACAGTAATGATTAAAGTTTTAGAAGAACGCAACTTGCCTATTACAGAATTTATTCCTGTAGCTTCAGCAAGATCTGCTGGAAAAAAACTAAACTATAATGGAAAAGAATTTACCATTGTAACTTTAGAAGAAGCTGTTAAAATGCAGCCAGATATTGCCTTATTTTCTGCT
>CAXBAC010000408.1:0-1624 GCA_963973485.1 uncultured Polaribacter sp.
TTAGTAGGCTTTTCTTTCAATTAGGTTTGGTCCTCACTTTATTTGTAATTCATTTACTTGTAGAACATAAAACTTACGAAAAGAACTATGGCGATCTTGGAGAAGTTGTTTTGATGAATGAAATGGAAGAAGATATTCCTATTGTAGAAATAAAGAAACTTGATCCTCCTCCACAAAATGTGCCAAAAACTGTTGAAATAATAAAAGTCGTTGAAGATAATTTAGAAGTAGAAGAAACTATAATTGAAACCACAGAAACAGATGAAGGTGAAGCTGCTGTTGTTAGAACAGAAGAAATTGTTGAAATAAAAGAGGTAGAGGAAATTGTTGAAGATATCCCTTTTATTTTAATTGAAGATGTTCCTGTTTTTCCTGGTTGTCAAGGAGATAATAAGGAGTTAAAAAAATGTTTTACCAAAAAGGTGACAGAACATTTTAGTAAAAAATTTAATGTTGGTTTGGCAAAAGAACTTGGTTTAAGTGTAGGAAAAAAAAGACTATTTGTTGTTTTTACTATTAATAAAAAAGGAGATGTAATAGATGTTAAAGCAAGAGGACCACATCCAACACTTGAAAAGGAAGTAGTTGCCATAATAAGTTCTTTACCACAAATGACACCAGGAAAACAAAGGGGTATACCAGTAGGTGTAAGTTATAGTATACCTATAACCTTTGAGGTGAAATTATAAAGTATAAAAAAAATCCAGCCTTACTAAGCTGGATTTTTTTATTGAATGAAGTTTTTCTAATTACTCTACAGTAACAGATTTTGCTAAATTTCTAGGCTGATCTACATTTTTACCTAACATAACTGCAATATGATAAGATAATAACTGTAATGGAATCGTTGTTAAAAGCGGCGTTAATGCTTCTTCAGTGTCAGGAATTTCAATAACATGATCTGCAATTTCTTTTACTTGTGTATCACCTTCTGTAACAACAGCAATAATTTTACCTGCTCTAGATTTAATTTCCTGAATATTACTTACCACTTTTTCATAATGCCCTTTATTAGTAGCAATAACAAAAATTGGCATGTTTTCATCAATTAAAGCAATTGGTCCATGTTTCATTTCTGCTGCAGGATAACCTTCTGCATGTATGTAAGAAATTTCTTTTAATTTTAGTGCTCCTTCTAATGCTACAGGAAAATTAAATCCTCTACCCAAATACAAACAGTTTTTTGCATCCTTATAAACAGCAGCAATTTCTTTTACGTGGTTGTCTATATTTAATAATTCCTCTACTTGTCTTGGTATTAACTGCATTTTTTGAATGTAGTTTTTAAACGTATGAGGTGCTAAAGAGCCATTAGCTTTACCTAATTTTAAAGCAATTAATGTAAGTACTGTAATTTGTGTAGTAAATGCTTTGGTTGATGCTACTCCAATCTCTGGACCAGCATGAGTATAAGCACCAGAATGCGTTTCTCTAGCAATAGACGAACCAACAACATTACATACTCCGTAAACAAATGCTCCTTTAGATTTAGCTAATTTAATAGCAGCCAAAGTATCTGCTGTTTCACCAGATTGTGAAATTGCAATTACAACATCTTTATTGGTTACAATTGGGTTTCTATATCTAAATTCTGATGCATATTCGACTTCTACAGGTATTCTAG
>CAXBAC010000409.1:0-1619 GCA_963973485.1 uncultured Polaribacter sp.
AGAAGGCCAGTGATTTACAATTACGTGAATCAACTCATCATCTAAATAGCCAGAAACTAAAAGCTGATCTCTTGTGTACACTTTATAACCATTTCTGTAAATATTAGGGTTAAAAGCTTCATGATGCACAGGTTTAAAATATCTTTTTTGATACAATAAGGCTACATCAATTCCTCGTTTGTCTGGCGAATCGTAATGCACAATACCATAGCCTTTACTTTTTAATCGATCAGAGTTTACCAAATCTTCTAAAACGCTTAAATTTTCTACCTCAGAAACCCCAAGTAATGCTGGTGAGGTATTGGCTTTATCTGCACCAATTTGCTGTATTACACTGCCAAGTTTATCAATCTTATCCCAATATACTTCAGATCTGTTAGATTTTAGCTCCATCATTGGGCTAGCTTCATCGTTTATTGAAGTATCATTTATAGTATCAAATAAGTTTTCTAGATTGTAAAATGCAATAGTTCTAATATTGTATTGTTTCCCTTTTTTTTGTGCTTGTGTTGTAAAAACGAATAAAAAAAGTAAAGTAAAAAAAGTGAATGTATTTTTCATTGTTGTTATTTGTTGCAATATTATAAAACAATATGTATGCCAAAAATTATATAATGTTATTTTAACATTAGGGTTTGTTAAAAAATGTTAATTTTGCGCAAAAGTAATATTAAATTTTAAAATTAATCAATCAAATTTTTATGAAACAAACTGTTTTAACAGTATTTATGTGTTTCTTTCTTTTTTTAGGAGCAAATGCACAAAATATTGTAAAAGGAATTGTCTTAGATGGTGATTCTGAAAAACCTTTAAATGATGTTTCTGTTACAGTAAGTAGTAATAGCACTTACCAAGTAAAAACAAACGAAAATGGTGTTTTTACTTTGCAAAAACTAAGTAATGGAAGCTATATTTTACAAGTTAAATTAAAGGGCTATGAAACTCAAAATTTTCCTGTAGCACTTAGGGGCAAAACTATAGACTTAGGAACTATCTTATTGTATAAAGATTTTTCTATAGATCAAGATTTAAGTCTTATAACTATTACAGATGACGAATTAAATGATGATGCAAGTGCTGCAGACAACATTGCAGGCTTATTACAAGCTACTAGAGATATCTATTTAAGAACTGCTGCTTTTGAGTTCAGTTCTTCGTTTTTTAGAATTAAAGGTTTAGATTCTGGAAATGGTAAAGTACTTATCAACGGAATTGAAATGAACAAGTTATTCGATGGTAGAGCACAATGGAGTAACTGGGGTGGTTTAAATGATGTGTTAAGAAATCAAGAATTTAGTAACGGTTTATCTCCTTCTCATTACACTTTTGGTGGTGTTTTAGGTTCAACGAATATAGATACAAGAGCATCTGAACAAAGAGCAGGTACTCGCATTTCTTACTCTTCATCTAACAGAAGTTATGTTCATAGAGTTATGGCTACACATTCTACAGGTATTCTTGAAGGAGGTTGGGCTATGACATTTTCTGGAAGTAGAAGATCTGGTTTAGAGGGTTTTAATGAAGGTACTTCTTACAACGCTTATTCTTTGTTTGCTTCTGTAGAAAAGAAGATAAATGACAAGCACAGTCTTAATTTTACAGGAATTTTTACACCTAAT
>CAXBAC010000410.1:0-1596 GCA_963973485.1 uncultured Polaribacter sp.
TGCAGAAGCTTTGAACACAATTACGAATTAAATGCAATTGTGTACGATAAAGGTTTAACAGCAGAAATTAGAAAAGAGTTTGATGAACGCAAAAAAATGGCAAATAAAATTAGTCTAGAAAATTTTAAAAAAAGATCTACCAAACAAAAAACTTTAGAACGCTTGTGTCGTTTTTTTAGCCCACTATTGTAATTATGCAGCTTAACAAATTTAAAGAAGTATTCCACAAATCGCTTTCGAACTTATATCCTTTCACAGAAATAAATTCGTTTTTCTTTTTGTTGATTGATGAATATTTAGGTTTCCAAAAAATTGATACTGTTTTAAAACCAAACTACATTATTAATGAAAAAAAATTATCACTTTTAAAAAGCGCCACAGAAAGATTAAAAAAAGAAGAACCTATTCAATATATCATAGGAAAAACTGAATTTTATGGACTTTCTTTTTTAGTTGATGAAAACACATTAATACCAAGACCTGAAACAGAAGAATTGGTTGAATGGATAATTCATGAGGTTAACAAAAAAAACTTAAACACTAAAAATATTTCGATTTTAGATATAGGAACTGGAACTGGATGTATACCAATTTCTTTGGCCAAAAACGTATCGTTTGCTAATATATCTGCAATTGATGTTTCTAAAAATGCTTTAAAAATTGCTAAAAAAAATGCACTAAAAAATAATGTAGCTATTAATTTTGAAGAAATAGATATTTTACAAACAGAAAAATTATCTACCAAATACGATATAATTATTTCCAACCCACCTTATATTAGAGAACTAGAAAAAAAAGAGATTCAGAATAATGTATTAGAAAACGAACCACATTTAGCTTTATTTGTTTCTAATGAAGATCCACTAATATTTTATAACAAAATCGCAGGTTTAGCTATAAATCATCTTACTGAAAATGGGTTGTTGTTTTTTGAAATCAACCAATATTTAGCCTCTAAAACTATTGATTTATTAAAAGAAAAAGGCTTTACTTCTATTGAACTGAAAAAAGATTTTTCTGGAAATGACAGAATGATAAAATGCAATTTGTAGGTTAAGTTAAAAAACAATAGCTTTACAATCAACTAACTAAAACCTAAAAAAATGACCTTTAAAAAATTGCTAGAAACAGCTTCTGTTTTCGACTATGATAATTTAATTACTTTATTGAAATAACGTTTTTTAAAAATGAAAATAAAAATCGTGCTTTCGATTTTTATGTTTTTATCTCTCTTCACAACAAAAAATAATTTTGCGATTTTTGAAAATGAATCGCAAAATAATATTGAGGTTGATATAAAATATAAAAAGAGTAGTAAAACTGATATTGTAAAAATTTTATCAGATAAAAATTTTAAAAATTTACCAAATAGCAACAGTTTTGGAGCTACTAATGGACAATATTGGATAAAATTAACCTTTAAAAAAGCTATAAATCTAAGCGAATTAATAGCTTATATACCTACTCATAATATCGACAAAATTGATATTTATAGAGCGCATGAGTCTAAATTTAACTTTATAACTTCTGTTGGTAATAGTATAAAAAGACAAAATTTACAATTAGATTATCAGTTCCCTACTTTTAAAGTAAACT
>CAXBAC010000411.1:0-1581 GCA_963973485.1 uncultured Polaribacter sp.
TTTTAAACGTGCTTTAAAAGTTTCTTCACCTAAACGTAACCATTTTCTTGGGTCGTAGTATTTTTTGTTGGGTTGGTCTGCACCTTCTGGATTACCAATTTGTGTGGCTAAATAGTCTGCTTTTCCTTGCATATAATCACGTATACCTTCTGTAAAAGCAAACTGTAAATCTGTATCAATATTCATTTTAATAACACCATACCCAATAGCTTCTCTAATTTCTTCTAGCGTAGAACCAGAGCCACCATGAAATACAAAGTCGATATGATTTTCTTCAACACCATATTTTTTAGTTACAAACTCTTGAGAGTTCTTTAAAATTTTAGGCGTTAATTTTACGTTTCCTGGCTTGTAAACTCCATGTACATTTCCAAAAGCAGCTGCAATTGTAAATTGAGGAGAAACTTTTAGCAATTCTTCATAAGCATAAGCTACTTCTTCTGGTTGCGTGTATAGTTTTGATGCATCAACATCAGAATTATCAACACCATCTTCTTCACCACCAGTTATACCCAATTCAATTTCTAAAGTCATACCCATTTTGCTCATTCTAGCTAAATATTCTTTACAAATGGCTATGTTTTCTTCTATTGGTTCTTCAGATAAATCTATCATGTGAGAACTGTATAATGGCTTACCTGTTTCTTCGAAATGTTTTTCTGATGCGTCTAGCAAACCATCAATCCAAGGTAATAGTTTTTTAGCACAATGGTCTGTATGTAAAATTACAGCAACACCATAGGCTTCTGCTAATGCATGAATATGTTTTGCACCTGCTATACCACCAGCAATTGCTGCTTTTTGATCTTCGTTTGGCAATCCTTTACCTGCTTGAAATTGAGCACCACCATTAGAAAACTGAATAATTACAGGCGAGTTTAATTCTTTTGCAGTTTCTAGTACTGCATTTATACTGTTAGAACCCACTACATTAACTGCTGGTAATGCAAAACCTTTTTCTTTTGCATAGTTAAATATTTCTTGAACTTCTTTTCCTGTAGCTACACCAGGTTTTATGTTGTGACTCATTTTATTCTTGTTTTATTGATTTAGGTCAAAAATACTAAAAATTACAATGTTATGTAAAAAAGCAGGCTTATAAAATAACGAAAACGTTACCTTTTTTAGAAAGGATAGTTGATTCCTATATTGTAAACTGCGTTGCTAAAGTTGTAGTTTTTAAACCATTTGTTGCCACTCAAATAGGGTTCGTAAGTTTTAAAACCAACATCTAATCTTAATATTAGAAAATTAAAATCTAACCTTGCACCAAAACCAGAACCTACAGCAATGTTTTTAAATGATGATAGCCCTGTAAGTTTTTCATTGTCATTTAAAAATTCAGATCCAGAAATGTCCCAAATATTTCCAGCATCTATAAATAAAGCGCCTTTTAATTTGCTAATTACATCAAAACGATATTCTGCACTGGTTAAAAATTTAAAACTACCAGTGTTAAACTCTAAGCCAGAGTTTCTAGCACCAGGCCCTAATTCATAGGTTTGCCATGCTCTAATATCATTAGAACCACCAGCAAAATAGGCTTTTACGAAAGGAATATCTGCACCATCATAAGTAAAA
>CAXBAC010000412.1:0-1547 GCA_963973485.1 uncultured Polaribacter sp.
GTTATAAAAGCAGTGCTGTAAGATGCAAAAACTTTTACATTACTATCATTAATTGTAAAGTTATAAGACGGATTTACATTAAAAACAAAATTATTACCATACTCACTGTGAATATTTAAACGAGTACCTGCATTTAAATTAAATCCAAATTTTGAGTTGTAATTTATAGAAATATAAGGGTCGTAAAAATGTTGTTTTCCTCTACCCTCTTCTATTGTACTAAATGATGTTTTTTGAATCATATCTTGATATTGAGCTGTAAGACCTGTTAACAAAGAAAACTGATTATTAATTTTATAGTTGTTAAAAACATCAAAACCATAGACTTCTCCATAGAAAAAATCATTTGAAGGAGTTTCATTTCTATCAATTTCTGTTAAAAACGTTCTAATTTTTAACTCTCCTTTTTTGTAAAAATAATCTGCATTTACACCAACTCTTTTCTGCTTACTAGTAGAATTATTATTCTTATCTGCAGGAATACTTGCAAAAGTTACTGGATCAAAATCAAAACCATCAAAATCTGTAGAAAATTCATCAAAACTAGATAAAATACCAAGTTTTAATTTATCATTTAATTGGTAATTAATTTTAATTAAAGCATTTTGTCTAGAGAAATTATCTTCTTCGAAAGGTGAACCTGTATTACTCTCTGCAGCAGATAAACCCTTAGAACCATTTGCATTTAAAGCCAACAAATAATCTAACTTACCTAAATACCCATTAAAATTAAAATTAGCAGTTGTTTCTTTTATAGACAAAGTATTCAATTCACTAGAAGAATTTGTGCCCAATGATGTAGAGTATGTTCCAGAAAACTCTTTTTTAGAAGCTTTTTTTAGAATGATATTAATAACACCTGTTGCAGCTCCTGTTCCGTATAAAACAGACGAAGCTCCTTTTAAAACTTCAATACTTTCTACCTGATTGAGATCTATTTGACGTAAATCAAAATCACCATTAAAAGATGATGGATCATTTACATTTACACCATCAATTAAAATAGCAACTTGTCTATTTCTTCCTCCTCTAATATAATACCCTAAATTTTGACCTCTTGTACTAAAATTACCATTAATTTCTACTCCAGGAACATCGTTAAGTAAATCAACTAGTGTTTTACCTCTACTATTTTCGATAACTTCTTGTGTAATTTTATACACGTTTTTACCAACATTTTTTTTATTGGTTGCAAATTTTGTAGCAGTTACTACAACCTCGTTTAACGATTCTACTTTCTCTTCTTTTTGTTGAGAAAATACATTTGTGCTGACAATACTACATGCCAAAACACCAACAATACATAATTGTTTTTTCATTTTAATAAATTTGATTTACAATAAATCAGGTAAATTTTGTGTACAAACAAAAAAGATTAGTACATAAACTTTTATCCCGAAAGTTTTTAACTTGTGATTTAGGGCAGGTCTCCTGACTTGTTTTTATGTTATTTGCCTTCCCAATAAAAAAAATCAGTGGCATAAGAAATAAATAACATCCTCTATTGAGGTGCTGAAAAAAAAATCAGCATAAACTTACAGTTGCGG
>CAXBAC010000413.1:0-1506 GCA_963973485.1 uncultured Polaribacter sp.
TAAAAATGTAACTTTTTAAGAAAAAGACGTCTTATAAATACATACTTTAAAAAGAGTATATTTACCTGAATCATTATTAATTTTAAAAAACAACCTATGAATCCATTATTTATCCTATTTATTGTTTTTCTATTTATCGTACTTTTTGCTTCCTTTTTTATGGTAAAGCAACAAACTGCGGCTATTATAGAACGCTTTGGGCGTTTTAGTTCTATTAGACAGTCTGGTTTACAACTTAAAATTCCTTTGGTAGATAGAGTTGCTGGTAGAGTAAGCTTAAAAATTCAACAATTAGATGTTATTATAGAAACTAAAACTTTAGATGATGTTTTTGTTAAACTAAAAGTTTCTGTACAATATATGGTTATTAGAGATAAGGTGTATGATGCTTTTTATAAATTAGATTATCCTCATGATCAAATTACTTCTTTTGTATTTGATGTAGTAAGAGCAGAAGTTCCAAAAATGAAATTAGATGACGTTTTTGTTAAAAAGGATGATATTGCTATTGCTGTAAAAAGAGAATTACAAGAGTACATGTCTGATTATGGTTTCGATATCATTAAAACATTAGTAACAGATATAGACCCAGATGCTCAAGTAAAAGCTGCTATGAACAGAATTAATGCTGCAGATAGAGAAAAAACTGCTGCTCAATTTGAGGGTGATGCACAGCGTATTTTAATTGTAGAGCGTGCGAAAGCAGAAGCAGAAAGCAAGCGTTTACAAGGACAAGGTATTGCAGACCAAAGACGTGAAATTGCACGTGGTTTAGAAGAATCTGTAGAAGTTTTAAATAAAGTAGGTATTAATAGTCAAGAAGCATCTGCATTAATTGTTGTTACGCAACATTATGATACTTTACAATCTATTGGACAAGAAACAAATAGTAACCTAATTTTATTACCAAACTCGCCACAAGCAGGTAGTCAGATGTTAAATGATATGGTGGCTAGTTTTACAGCAAGTAATCAAATAGGTGAAGCTATGAAAAATGCAAAAACTAAAAAGTTAGAATAAGAAACCAACTTTTTATTAACCACATTTGAATATTAAAAATATACTTATCATAACATAAGTAGGTATATTTTTAGAAATATGTATTAAAACACCTCTAATATCATAATATTTGTATTATTTATAATTTTTTTATAATTTTGCACAAAATTAAGAATTGGGGGATTTTTAATTAAATGTTAAAGCGCTATTTGTTTACCAAATAGCGCTTTTTAATTTTTGTATAAAAAAAGTGTAATTAGAATTATTTCTTTTCTTCTAATTTTTCGTCAGATTCGTCTTTAGAAGCTTTTTTAAACTCCTTAATTCCTCCTCCTAAACCTTTCATTAATTCAGGAATTTTTTTACCTCCAAAAAGTAATAAAACAACTACAACAATTAATATTATTGAGTAACCTCCAGGAATTGCTAAAAAAGTATGTAAACTCGTCATTTCTTATATAATTTAATAGTACAAATATACAAAAAGGTTTTAATTAATTTCTTTTT